>JBMYOR010000630.1:0-2324 GCA_049599535.1 Bacteroidia bacterium
TGGCTTGTGTTAAACGCCCCAGAAGTTGCTATGCCCGATGTACCCCGTGTTAAACCACTTATTATAATAAAACCATCTTTATCGGTATTTACTGCGTATGATATATCTTCAAGTGTACTGCCAAAATAGGTTTTCCAAAGGGCAGAGCCATTATTATTGAATTTGGCTATAAAGGCATCATAATATCCTGTGCCAGCATGTGTGCCTTGATAAGCTCCTGTGCTTGCTATTCCAGTTCCACTTTTTGTTTTGCCTGATAAAACCACGTTTTTGTCCTTGTCGGTAAAAACGTCGTAGGCAATGTCTTCGCCGCTACCGCCTAAATAGCTGCCCCATTGCATTTTGCCAGACCCATTAAATGAGCATATAAATGCATCGGCATCAGACCCCGAGCCCTTGCTAGTTTGATGTGCGCCCGTGGTTGCAATGGCGTTGGTGCTCTCAGTTAGCCCCACCATAAATATTTTACCACCATTTTGAAAAGTTAACCCTTCAGTGATTTCATCTTTTTTGCCGCCGTAATAACTGCCCCATTGCCTTGTGCCCGAGCTATTAAATTTTGCTAAAAAGGCATCGTATCGGCCACCTAGGGCTGTTTGGTGCGCCCCAGAAGTTGTAATTGTATTATTATCACTTTCTGTATAGCCAGCAATGTAAATGTTATTGTTTTGGTCAAAAGTTACACATTTGGCCACGTCTTCTTCGTCTCCACCATAATAAGTAGCCCATTTTCTACTGCCCGTTGTATCAAATACGGCTAAAAATCCATCGTTATATCCAGTGCTTCCGCCATGGCTTTTTTGGTGGCTACTTGATGTTGCAATACTTGTTGAGTTTGTGCTTTTAGTGGCACCAGTTATGGCTACTCTATTTTTACTTACATCTACCGAATAGCCAAAATCTTCATCGCTACCGCCATAATAAGTGGTCCATAACAGTTGCCCGTTTGTGGTAAACTTGGCAAGAAACGCATCGCGGGTGTTGCTGCTACCTAGTTTATTCTGATGCGCTCCGCTAGTTGCAAATCCAGAGTCGCTTTTGGTAACTCCAGTTATGTAAACGCACATTTTGTTGTCAAGAGCTATATCAAAGCCTATATCTTCATCGGCTCCGCCAAAATAGGTGGCCCAAAGTAGTTTATCGAGTTCGGGGCTAAACTTAGCCACAAATGCATCGGTAGAGCCACCTAGAGTATCTTGGTGGCTTCCGGTAGTGGCCACATTTGCTGTGCTATTGGTTTTGCCCGTAATGTAAATATTGGCTGAACTATCGCTGGTTACACTATAGCTTTCGTCTTCATCTTTACCGCCAAAGTAGCTTCCGTATTTTAAAGTATGTAAAAATGTTGGATCTATAATGAGCTGGGCATTTTCAATAAGTGTGTCGGCTTTAAATTCAACAGTATTTTGATTTACGTAATACGTAATCTCAACAGGAGTTTTTACTTCATTTTTCAACCAATAAGCGTACGGGATTTTCTCATGTATTGTAGCAATGGGTGTTTCTATAATTAATTCATTATTTTCAGTATATAATTTAGAATGACCCTTGTAAGTCATTCTAAAGTTTTTAAAGGCTGTAATTGTATTGAAAATTAGGTTGTATTTAAATTGATCATTGTAAACTTTATACTCAATTAAGGCTTGGTTGTAAATGCGGTTAACCTGCTGTAATTGAGTGTTTTTATGGCTATTGTGTGTTATTTTTGGGCTTAGCGAATTAGTGAAGGTAGTTTCGAAAATTTGACTTTTAGGATCATCTATTTCATAAATTACATCAACTCTGTTGGTTATATATTTGTTATTATTAACTTTAGTCATAACTTGTAAATTATGACCTTTGTTTGTGATTTGTGTTTGAAAATTATTATTTATCCATTGGTATAGTACTTGTTTGTTAGTATGGCCTTTTTGATTGAAAATACCGCCGTTGTTTTTGATAAAGTGGTTGGTTTTTGGAATTTTGGCGCTGGTATTATGATTGAGTGTTTGGCCATGGCTTAGGGTTAGATTTATAATGAAAATCAATATTGAAATAGAGGAAATTCGTGTAATCGAATATTTAGGTTTCATAATAATTTGCTAAGACTACAAAAGTACTTTAGATTATAATTAAGCCAATATTTTTCATTATCATATTAGTGCTGTTCGTTTATTAAAAAATGTTGTTCGTTTTATTTGTTAAGGTTTGCGCTTGTTTTGTGTGGTGATAAGAGAAAAAAAAAGAAGGCTGTAAATGATGGTTTGAATATTGTTGAATAACCTTAGAATATGAAACTTATTTAAATGGTTTAGCGAGTATGGCTTTTTTTTATTATAAAAAGA
>JBMYOR010000631.1:0-2321 GCA_049599535.1 Bacteroidia bacterium
CTGACTGGGTTAATCACTTTATTCTCGTATCAACTTCTATATACATCATGCGCATCATCGGCTCGAGCTTGTTCTTGAGCCAATTGCATTAAAGGTTGTTTTGCCACCACAAGTTCGGCAAATACTTCAATGGCCATGCCTTCAGGTGAGCCTGCCTTATTTTGTATTTGGCTTATATAAGCTTTGAGTAAAACACCTTGACTGAGCATATTGGCAATAACAATATTCTCGTAGGCCGCTATATAGCCCATTTTATGGTTTCGCCAAAAAACGGCTACTGCAAAAGCATCATATACATTATCAGGCTCATGTTTTATTTCAATCTCATCACCTTCTTTCATTTCCGAACGCAATTCAACAAAATCATAGTGAAAAATCCCACGCACATAATTATCATAGACTTTTATGGGCTTAGCAGTGGCATAATGCTTTGGTATAAGCAAGCCCGCCGCAGAAAGCCCTAGGTTGTTTAAAAATTCGCTTCTTTTCATATTACACTTTAATTGGTGATGCGAATGAACTTTTCCAAAGTTCTAAACTTTGGAAAAGTTAGTTTGCGGTTGGTTTCAAAACTTTAACAGGGTTTGGAACCCAGTCAGGGTTGATTAATAGCTTCACTCTCCTACTTTTACGATTTGGCCGATGTGGTTGATTCTAACTTTACAAATGCCTTTTAAATGTGGTAAGCTTTTAATAGACCGATAGGTCGTGTCTTTTAGTTCTTTTATGTCCTGAACCGTAGTCTCGAAATGATGTCTGAAGACATAATCTCTAACGGCTGAATTACCATATTCTACTTTTGATAACTTTTGTACCCTAAATAAGTTTTTTGCAATTGATTCATAATTATTTTCATCTAGAAGATTGATGGCATTTGGGTAAAACTCACTCTGATCATCAGGGAACACAAAATATTCATTTTGCTTCATTGAAAACAACAATGATAATCCTGAAGGTGGTAGCGACTCAAGGAATTGTTGGTCGTCAATTTCTTTCTCGATTATCGTAGTCCATAGTTCATTTGTATCCTCTGGCACTACCGGAAGCTCATAAAGTCTCCGTTTGACAGCATCTGAGAAGCTGACTGCATAGTCGAATAAGTTTCCTTGTGCATCCTCATAGATAGCCACATGATGGTTATTGCCAGTACTCACAAAATCGTTTGGAATAGATTTTCCATTGGAATCAAGAATCTCATTTCCGAAATGGTCTTTTTTGGTGTGTAGCGGTTCGGCATTGCTTACGCCTGTGATGGTGACTCTTTTTAATTTTATTCCTTTCCCTTCATTCAGCCAAATAGGCTTTTCATCAAGGTTGGCAAATGCTTCTTTTGGTTTACCGTCAAATTCGTTCAACCTATCAGACATGATTTTGCGAACGCCCCTATCCGTTATTTTCAACAGGCTTTTTGCGTCCTTAAAATTATCAGGGCTTATTTCTTTTCTAATGGTATATTGATTCTCTAGCCAAACCAATTTCACTCTTTCGGGAACTTGAGCAGATTGATGCTCATCAAGCCAAATTGGATTTTTGCTCGGAGCATTCTTACCCGTAAATGCCTTTTTAGGGTCACCATTAAACTCATTCAATCTTTTTAACAATGCTTCTCTGTGGCGTTTATTGGCTACTTTTTGTATAGTTTCTTTATCAAACTTGCCGCCGACTTTTTCTTCTTTAGTTTGGTAGAATTGTTTTTGTCCATAAACGGTCTCTTTGTGTAATTGGCCCCTTGGTGTGAGCGCTGCTTGTTCGGTTTTACCCCCTTTCTTTTTGGTGCGGTTTATATTTCTTGTAACTACTTTATTTTTGGCTTTAAAGGAAATCAGCGTTTTTTCAAGATGTTCTTTGGCTTGTTTTCTGAATTCAGCAAGGGGTATTGGTGGTTTAATAATTGTTTTCGTGCTCCCATTATTGGTCGCTATCTTCTCAATGATTGAATTTTCTAGTCCTTTAATCGTTTTATACTTTTTATGAGTTTCATCTCTACGCGCATTTAGATAGTTGAAATATTGCACATGGCTATGCTTAGTAAAGGCAACTGTAATCGCATCCATAGCATGATGCCTATGGTCGTTTCTTTTGGTCCAGTCTTTAATAACCCTAATTTGTGCGCCATCTTTGTTTACTTCATGCTCCGTTAAACCCAGTTTGTTGTACTTGTCCCAGTTCAAGTCCTTTAAAACATTCACCAATTGCCAGTCTTCTCTCAATTTATCTGTAATGCTCCCAGTGGTTGAATAGACCGTTCTAAACACTTTTCGGAGCATTTCTTGGCTCTTCTTAGCTATGTATTGACTATTTCTAAGGTCTTTGAGCCGCTA
>JBMYOR010000632.1:0-2315 GCA_049599535.1 Bacteroidia bacterium
CTTAAAGCTCAATGTTTTATCTACAACAGTCACCTGCCCTCTAAAGTTGGTCATGTCGTAATTTTCGTAATGTACTTCGCTAAGCATTGTATTAAATACAAAGTTGATATTACCCGGTATTTCAACAACTTCAAGTTCATAATCGCCATCATCAGTTTCTTCAGCGGTGGTTTCTGTTGGTTCAGTGGCATCTTCTTCCATCCAAGGGTTTAAGTCAAGCGCGCTTCCTGTTAAACTCATTTCTCCCCTTATGGTTTGATTGTGAAAAATGTAAGGCATATAGTTTTCTACCTTCCCCTTAAAGTTTAAGTCGCTTTTACCTAGTATAAGGTCAAAATTTTCGATTGCAGCATAATGCGGATCAAAAGCAAACGAAGCATTTGGGATGCCAACTTCGTCAGGTAAATCACCGTCAGCGTAAGCAAATTTACTAATGGTCATAGTACCAGCGGCATAAAACTCTTCGTAGCGCTCATTTTCAATGGCACTCATATTCCCTTTGGCTTCAAGGTGTGGCTCAATTACACCTGCCAGTTTGGTTACCCCTTCTAAAGGAATCAAATTAGCTACATTTTCAAGATTTAACATGCCATTTACAGCTGTTTCAACGTATGGGTCGGTATCTGGGTTTGTAAGCAGCAAAGTCATGTCAAATGGTTCTTTATCTAATTCAAAATGACATTTTGAAAGTTTAACTACGGTTTTATCAAATATTCCACCTGGGTTTTCAATGGCTAAATTTACTTGTGTATTATTGAGCGCAGTTGGTAAATCGGGATATTTAAAAGCACCGTTTTCAACCAATAAGTTCAATGCAAACTCTGGATAATCCGTTTCTGTCATTAAACCTTTAAAATAGCCGTCAAAGCCAATTTTGCCGCTGGCCTGCAATCCTGCAAAATCTTTGGCATAAATAGCCGGAACCATCGATAACAAATTTTTGAAATCCGTTTTTGTAAGCCCATAGGTTAAATCAAAATCCATATCGTCTCCTACAAAGGCAAAGGTTCCGTTAAACGCCATACCCAGTTCATTTAAAAGCAGTTCGTTCTCTTTAAATTCATACTTTTCTTCATTTAAATGCAGTACCATATCGGCATCGTAGGTCATTTTGGCTTTTGACAAGTATTTTACCCCTTCAAAATCTAAATCAAAACTCTCGGTGGTAGTCATGGTCTCAATACTCATGTTCTCCTCATTAAACTCGCCTGACATGTTAAAATTAAAGCCTTTTAGCGTAGTATATGTGGCTAATGAAGTATCGTTATATGTTATTTGGCCATTACTTATGGTGAGCGACTCTATTTTAAAACTAAAAGCTTCATCTTCTGCCGAATCATCTGATGCTTCATCGATTTCATCAGGATCGCTAGGTAAGGCAATATCATAATTGGCAGTTTCATTGGCCATTACTATCACATTTACTTTGGGTTGAATTAGATCAATTGTTTTAACTTCAATATTTCCGTTAATTATTTTAAGAAGGTCTACTGTAAGTTTAAGCTCTTTTAAGTCAAGCAATGTATCGCCTTCAAAAGGGGCATTGTTTAATACTCTAATATCCTTAATACCCACATTTATATCCGGAAAAGTGCTTATTAAACCTATACTTATATCTTCATTAAACTCAAGTTTGCCTTTTATGGTCTCATTTTTAAGATAGCTAACCAAGTCATCTTTAAAAAAATACGGTAAAATAGCAATGGCCGCTACAAGTAACATTACAAGGGCTACCAACACAAGAAGAATCTTTTTCATAAAAACTAGAAAATTTAGCTACTCAAACGTGCAAAAATATACCATGTATGCACCAATAGTTAACTTATTACAAGTTTTGACCTTTAATTATCATTAACAGCTTTTGAGCCATAAGTTTTGTCCATTAAACAACGAGAAACATCAAATTTGCGTACCAAGTTGAAACGAACGTAAATGAAGTACATATTCACACCTATTATTGCAATAATCGCCCTGTCTTTTGCTGCACCTACTCAGTGGTTTTCTTTTTTAGGCAAAACTTTTGAAGATGGCGATGTAAGGGCACATTTTAATCAGTACGGAGATTACACATCGAATGAGTTTAGGAGAGACTACGAAACTCAAGTAAACTGGACAGATCATGGTATTGCAGTAACCATGAATGATTTGGGAGAGCTGCAGAAAATATACTTTTATAATGATCAGTACTCGTTAAAAGAGCTCACTTTTAATAGATTTATGGGCAATTTACCATTAGGTGTTAGCCTTGATATGAGTCCTGAAAAGATTAAAGAAAAAATTACAGTAGAAGCTAAAGATGGTGGGCGATACTGGGC
>JBMYOR010000633.1:0-2313 GCA_049599535.1 Bacteroidia bacterium
TGTTTTTGGCAAAGGCAAAGAGTGGTTGCGTTTAGAGCAAACTGAAGCCGTTGGATAAATTAATATTGAAGAAAGAATTCAATAGCATTAAACTTGCATTTTAAAGTTAATTATAAAATATGAGAAAAATAATACTTGCCATTGTATTGGTTTTACCAATTATTTCAATGGCTCAAAACAAGGTTACGGTAAACAATTATGAATTTAGAGCTGTAAAAGATAATGATGCCTTTGGGGTGCAAGATCAGCATATTACAGGTACTTGTTGGAGCTTTTCTACATTATCATTTATAGAGTCAGAAGTGATGAGAATAAAAGATATGGAGGTAAAGCTATCAGAAATGTGGATTGTAAGACATACTTACATTGAAAAAGCTGAACGTTATATCCGTTTTCATGGAAATGTAAATTTTGACCAAGGTGGGGCAGCTCATGATGTTACTGCCATGATTGATAAATATGGAATAGTTCCAGAGTCGGTTTATAGCGGTTTGCAATACGGTACAGACAAACACCATCATAGTGAGTTGAGAAATGTGCTAAGAGCTATGTGCGATGAAATTATTAAAAATCCAAACCGAACACTTTCTACAGCTTGGAGACAAGCTATAATTGGTGTTGTTGATGCTTATTTGGGCCAGCCAGTTGCTAATTTTGAATACAACGGAAAATCTTTTACCCCTAAAGAGTTTGCCAAGTATTGCGGAATTGTGCCAGATAATTATGTGGTGGTAACTTCTTTTACCCACCAACCCATGCACCAACCATTTATTTTAGAGCTACCGGATAATTGGATGCACTTATCAGCATATAATGTAAGCCTAACTGAAATGATGGCTACTTTAGATAATTCAATTGATAAGGGATTTACATTGGCCTGGGGTGCCGATGTAAGCGAAAAAGGGTTTGCTCACCGCAGTGGTGTAGCTATTTGGCCAAAAGGTAATTTTGAAAACCTTAGCAGAGATGAGATTAAAGAGCTACTGAAAAGCCCACAAGAACAGGCGGTAGTAACTGCTGAAACTCGCCAAAAAGGTTATGATAATTACCAAACTACCGACGATCATGGCATGCACATTACTGGCATGTATCGCGAAAAAAATGGCGAAAAATATTATAAGGTTAAAAACTCGTGGGGTATGGATAGCAACGATTATGATGGCTACTTTTTTGCATCAGATGCCTACATAATGGCTAAAACTATCAATTTTATGGTGCATAAAGATGCCTTGCCAAAAAGCTTGAAAAAAAGTTTAGGAATTTAGATTTACATTAACTCACAATACGTAAAAAGCGCCTTATTAAGGCGCTTTTTTTATGTAACTTAGTACCTAAAATTAATAAAAATGGATACTTCTACTTGGAACCACGACGATTATAAAGCATTTGCCATGATTTATGCAGCCTATGTAGATGGCACAATAAATGAAGATGAACGCGAATTAATAATACATGAGGTAGGAGGCGATAGGGCAAAAAAAATTAATAAAGAAGGTAAAAAATTGTCTGATTACCAGTGCTTGCAGGTGTTAGAGCGCGAAAGAGAAAAATTTTATGCGGGAACTGAAGGGAAGAGCCAGCTATTAAGCGAGCTTGAAGAGATGTTTAAAACCGACGGTGAGTTTTCGCAGTTCGAAAAAGTTGTACTTCACAATCTTGAAAGATTACTTTAATCAATTGTCTCTAAAAAGTTTGTGTATGTGGTGTACCACTAGGTATACTTAAGCTGCCTAAAATTGAGAATGTCCAAGTGCCTGTTGTATTAATTATTGTGCATGCCCAATAAGAGTCGCTTATCATAGGCTTTTGAGCTGTAATTGCAGATGGTACTAAAATAATGGCTTTTCCTGAATCAATAGTTTTATAAATAGTAGTGTCAGCGGCTAAAAATATCGAATCAAATGAAATAACTGTATTAAATTTATTGGACCACATAAATAGTAAGAAGGAGGCAGATGCAATAAAATTGAAATCGACTCTACCATGTTTTGCAAAACCAATTTTGCAAATGCTATCGTTTTCTAAACTATAAAATATGCCACTTGCTGGCAAATTGGTCCCTTTTTCATGAAGTTTAATAACAAGTGTTTACTGACCATGTCACAACATTGAAATGTGAAGTAAAAGTGCGGTTATAAAAAATTTCATTCAATTACTAGTATTGAATCTCTAGTTCTTAAAAAGTTTGTGTAGGTGGGTGGTGCGCCATTAGGCATTTGAATACCGCCTAAAATTGAGCTTTCAAAACGTATTTCTTTATAAAACACATTATATTGGCAGCCAGGACAATAGGTCTCTAAAATGTTAGGAGAT
>JBMYOR010000634.1:0-2313 GCA_049599535.1 Bacteroidia bacterium
CGTTGAGTATTACTTAAAACAAAAGTTTGAAGAAATGGGTGTTTCTCAATTTTCGGGCTTTATTCATTTTGGTTTAACTTCTCAAGACATTAATAATACTGCTCTACCATTAATGCTTAAAGGTTTTTTAGAGAAGGTATATTTTCCGTTTATGGAAGAGGAACTTATTAATGAGCTTAATACTTTGGCATCTGAATGGAAAAGCGTACCAATGTTAAGTAGAACACATGGTCAGGCTGCTACTCCTACTACTGTAGGCCGCGAAATAATGGTTTACATAGAGCGAATACAACAACAATACAAAGGATTAAAAAACATACCACATACTTGTAAATTTGGTGGAGCTACTGGTAGTTTAAACGCACATTATGCCACTTATGGAGCTATAAATTGGATCAACTTTGCAAATGAGTTTTGTACTAAAAAGCTCGGTCTTGAAAGGCAAAAAGTAACTACTCAAATTGAGCATTACGATTTTATGGCTTCAATTTTTGATAATGTTAAGCGCATAAACAATATTTTGGTAGATATGTGCCGCGATATTTGGACTTATGTAAGCCTTGACTATTTTGGCCAAAGGGTTAAAAAAGCTGAAGTTGGTAGCAGTACTATGCCACATAAAGTAAATCCTATTGATTTTGAAAACGCCGAAGGAAACCTTATGATGGCTAATAGCATGTTAGATTTTTTATCGAATAAGTTGCCAATTTCGCGATTGCAAAGAGATTTAACTGATAGTACGGTAACCCGAAATATTGGAGTGCCTATGGCACATTCTATTTTGGCTTTTAAATCACTAAAAAATGGTTTGGGAAAACTTACTATAAATAAAGAAAAAATTAGTTATGATCTTAATGACAATTTTGTTGTGGTTACCGAAGCCATACAGACCATTTTAAGAAGAGAAGGTTTTCCTAATCCTTATGAAGCCCTAAAAGCATTTAGCAGAGGTAAAAAACGAATTAATAAAAACGATGTTCATGATTTTATTAATGGTTTAGAAATAGCAGATGATATAAAATCAGAATTATTGGCACTAAAGCCTGAAACTTATATTGGCGAAACCAATACTATTTCAACACTTAAGTAAAATTATTTAACTTGTATATTTAAAAAGCGCTCTTTATGAGCGCTTTTTATGAGCGCTTTTTTCATTTTATAATGTGGTATTCCAACTTCTTCAAAAACAGCACCTTCAGCAATATAGTTCAACTTTTGGTAGAAGCTTTTAGCAGCGCTTCGAGCACTGAGCTCAATTAAATTGTAACCGTTTTTTATAGCCCAATTTTCTGATGCTTTTACCATTTGCTGCCCTATACCTTGGCCTTGAATAACGGGATCAACTGCAACTTGGCGCATTTTTAAAGTGCTATCACTCTTTTTTACAAAAGCAAAGCACCCCATTAGCTTATCGCCTTTATAAAACCCAAAATGTATTTGATCATATTCAGCTAAAAGTTCACTTTTACTAAACTCAAGGTTTAAAGGTTTACGCAGTACTTTATTACGTAAAGCAACAATTTGCCAATATAATGCGGTGTTGTGTTCAACTAAGCAAAGCACCAAATCACCACTAGTCTTCACTTTGGTTTTCAGCTTGTTCTGGCCTTTTTTCAGGTCGCATTTGCGGAAAAAACAATACTTCTTGAATTGAGGTATTATTGGTCATTAGCATTACCAACCTATCAATTCCTATTCCCATACCTGATGTAGGCGGCATACCATATTCAAGTGATCTCAAAAAATCTTGATCAATAAACATAGCCTCATCATCTCCCCTTTCCATCAGTTTTGCTTGTTCTTCAAATCGCTCCCTTTGGTCAATTGGGTCATTTAGCTCTGAATATGCGTTGGCTATTTCAGTTCCATTTACCATAAGCTCAAAACGCTCGGTAAGCTCAGGGTTGTCTCTATGCTTTTTGCAAAGCGGCGACATTTCTTTAGGATAGTCAGTAATAAAAGTGGGTTGAATATAATTGTCTTCACATTTCTCTGAAAAAATCTCATCAATAAGCTTTCCTTTACCCATTGTTTTATCCACGTCAAGGTGAAGTTCTTTGGCAACATTATAAATTTCTTCCTCAGATTTACCTGTTAAATCATGTCCGGTAAAATCTTTTATTGCCCCCAACATAGTTACCCTTTTAAACGGACGCTGAAAATCTATTTCTTGATCACCAAATTTAACTTTTGTTGTTCCGTGCACAGCTAGTGCAACTTTCTCAATCATTTCTTCAGTAAAATCCATCATCCAATTGTAGTCTTTGTAAGCCACATAAATTTCCATTGCGGTAAATTCTGCATTATGGGTTC
>JBMYOR010000635.1:0-2308 GCA_049599535.1 Bacteroidia bacterium
CGGAGCCGCCAACAAGAATTGCGGTTTGTTTTGTTTTAAAGTATTCATTCAGTTTGGCTAAACAGTCGCGCTCATAATCGCCAGCTGTGTATTCATCATGAATTGAAATATGACCGATAAAATGATGATTTGCTTCAGCTAATTCTTCTTGAGTGGGTTTTGCAACACCAATGTTCATTTCGGCATAGAACTGACGCGAATCGGCAGAGAAGATTTCCGCATCATGCTTTTTAGCCAAATTAATGGCATAGGCGGTTTTACCTGAAGCCGTTGGCCCCATTACCACAATAAGTAATGGAATTTTAGACATTAATAATCATCATATTCAGAATCAATATCGTCCTTATAATCTTCGCTATCCCCACTTTCTCTCAGTAAATCATCGGCGATTGATTCGGTAGTATTTTCAATTAGCATTTTTGCCCTCGCTTCGTCAGGGTTAGGTACTTTTCCGCTTTCGGTTACCAATACTGGATATGACATGCTTGCAATTTTATCTACGCTTTCGATAAACTCAATTTTGACCTCCCACATTAAAAGCATATCATATTCATAAATCAATTGCTTTCTATCAGGGTTTATTGCCGCAAAAGTTTCAACATCGCTCATACAAGCCGATTCTTCTTTACTTTCTTCATCTTCAATTCGCAGCATTGGTACTTCTTGCGTTCGGTTAAATCCGTTTTCGCAAAGCCAAAACGAAGCCATTTCTCCAGCATTTAATTCGAATGCGACCAAAATAGTCAGGTGTAAATCTTCTAAAGTAGAGGTGTAATCAATATCAACTACCCTTTCAATATTATTGTCGTTAGATAAGTATATTTTTAATCGTAGCGCTTTGTTATTCATTCTTCTTTTTTTGCAATTAATCCCAATTCTGTTCCCAAGCTCACCATTAATTCATGGGCCTTACTTCTGTTATTTTCAATTTGGCCATTCATAATGGCTTCTTTTATCTCATTTTTAATATCGCCAATAACCTTTGATGGTTTTAAGTCAAAGTAGGCCATAATGTCTTCTCCAGTAATTGGGTTTTTCCAATTTCTTAAATGATCACGGGTTTCAACTTCATTTACTTTTTGCTCAACCCCTTCAAAACCTTTAATTATTCGGCGTACTTTTTTCGGGTTTTTACTTGTAATATCAGCTTTACAGAGTTTAAATAAATCTTCAATATCATTGCCAGCATCTACAATTAACCTGCGTACTGCGCTATCAGTAACTTCTTGCGTGAGTGCAATTGGTCTTAAATGTAGGTTTACAAGTTTTTGAACGTATTTCATTTCATTGCCCAGTGGCATTTTCATGCGGGCAAATATTTTTTTGGTCATACGCGCCCCTACCACTTCATGTCCATGAAAAGTCCAACCGCTTTTATTATCAAACCTTTTGGTAGGTGCTTTACCTATATCGTGCAGCATTGCGCTCCATCTTAGCCATAAATCACCTGATACAGCGGCAACATTATCTACAACTTTTAGGGTATGGTAAAAATTATCTTTATGCCCAATTCCGAGCTTTTCTTCAACGCCCTTTAAGGCTACCAATTCAGGAAAAATTATATGAAGTAGACCACATTGTTCAAGTAAATCAAAACCAATAGATGGTCTGGGGCTCAGCATGATTTTATTTAACTCATCAGTAATTCTCTCTTGAGAAATTATTGCAATCCGATCTCTAACTTTTGCAATAACCCTAAAAGATCCATCGTTAATTTTAAAATTTAGTTGACTTGCAAACCGTATGGCTCTCATCATTCTCAAAGGATCATCGCTATAGGTAACCAATGGGTCGAGAGGTGTTTTTATAATACCATTAATTAGGTCTTTATGACCGTTGTAGGTATCAACCAATTCACCAAAGTTTTGCTCATTTAATGCAATCGCCAAAGTGTTTATAGTAAAATCTCTTCGGGCTATGTCATCTAAAAAGCTTCCATTTTCAACAATCGGATTGCGAGATCCTCTGTTGTAAGACTCTTTTCTTGCCCCAACAAACTCTAATTCAAAACCGTTTCTAAATCTAATGTTGGCGGTTCCAAAATTTTTAAAGTAGCTGTATTTTCCATCGCCTATGCTATCGTGCACTTTTTTTGAAAACGCAACTCCATCACCCACCACCAAAACGTCGGCATCTTTACTTTGTCGATTTAAAAGTAAATCTCTGGCAAAACCGCCAACTAAATAGGCTTTTACTCCCATTTGGTCAGCTACATTGCCTATAGCCTTATAATAAGGAGACTCCTTAAACTGGTTTAATTTATCAGCAAGATTCAAAATATATAGCTAAACTATCTCTTCTTTTTGCT
>JBMYOR010000636.1:0-2307 GCA_049599535.1 Bacteroidia bacterium
TTATTAGTACGAATTAGTTTTTTGCTGTTAGTGGTTAGTTGTAAGCAAAATAACTTAAATGCTCAAAACCATTTTGTTGTTTGTGTAGAAACTGCACCGCAACAAGGTGGTTTTTTTTCGATTGAAGAATTTGAAAAAAGTTGGTTTAAGTTAAATGAAAAAATAGCATCGTCAATTGACTTTGAAACTGAAATGCAACAGGTTTACTCGGTGCTTAATGCAAGTAAGTTTGTAAGTGAATATGGTGTTGAGTTAAACCAATTGATTATTTGCGGTAAAACGTTAAAGGGAGCCAATGATACTACAACTTTAAGCGGTCAGCTACTCTTAATGCTTGAGCAATTAAAAGCCATGGATTCAGACTGGCAGAAAATAAACCCAAGTGCAGTAATTGGAGGGCTTCGATATATTCAAGATAATTACCATATTGATTCAAAAAACGATCAGCTTTTTTTTGATTTGGTAAAAGCTACTCTGTTTTATCAATTTGATTTTGATAGCAACAAGAGACTTAAAGAGCGGCAGTCCAGTAAAACAAAAAGTTCAGCTGGTCATTTTGCTCAGGCAAATACTGTTTTTGGTGCGGATATTACGGATATAAACTTACCAGAACAATCACAGGTAGAAATTTATGTTGATCAAAAGGCAACATTTCCGGGTGGCTCTGAAAAAATGTTAGTCTTTATAAATGAGCATATTAAACTTAGGCCAGGGAGTGTGAGAGAAAAGCACAATGTCATTTTAAATTGTGTAGTTGGAGCTGATGGATATTTTAAAAAAGCAGACTTTTTAAAAGAAAGCCCTGATCAAAGGGTAAATCAGGCTGTGCTAAAAGCATTGGCCGCCATGCCTCAATGGCAGGCTGCAAAGCTTAATAACAAAACAGTAAGTTCATTAACAACCATTATTGTTACTATTAATGTCAACTGATTTTTAAATCTGTTTTGTGGTTTGTATTAAACTTTAATACAGTATTTAATTGCAAACTTTACTCATTATTAACAACACGTAATAGCTTGTCAAAAACTTTGTTGTTTTCATAAATTCCGGTAAAGTTTTTAGCACCAAAGCCTGCCGAAAACACTGGTATGTGGGCCGCTGTATGGCCACCGGTAGTAAAACCCTGCACAATGCTATTATAATCTCTTTCAGATCGGCCGCCAAAGCTTTTAATTTCTTTTGGGGTTAAAGCAAAACCGCCTGTTTCATGGTCAGCCAAAGCAACCACAAGTGTTTCTTCATCTTTTTCGCAAAAATCCAATATGGTACCAATGGTTTGGTCTAGGTCTTTTAGTTCGGTTACAATATATTCCATGTCATTTGCATGTCCGCCCCAGTCTACTTGGCTGCCTTCAACCATTAAAAAAAACGGTTTGTCTGATGCCGAAAAAAAATCAATGGCTTTAGTGGTTGCCGTATTTAAAAAGTTGCCTCTGCCATCAAGCATTCGTGGCATACCATCAGCAGCCAATAAATAGCCCATTTTGTCTCCATTTAGTTCAGTTTCAATTGATGTTGTATCAATAGAAAAACCTTTTTTTATCATTTCTTCTATCAAGTTACGGTCATCAGTTCTTTTGTTAAAAAACTTAGTGCCACCACCGGCAAAAAAATCAATTTCAGAGTTTGATAATGCATCGGCAATCTCAAATGCCATTTTTCTGTTTTTTACGTGCGCATAAAAACTTGCAGGTGTGGCATGCGTAATGCTCGATGTAGATATTACTCCAGTGTTGTATCCCTTTTCTGATAATATTTCAACAAGGTTTGGGCGTGCTAGGCTATCGGGTCCTACGCCAATTGAATTATTGTAAGATTTCAACCCAATCGCAAATGCGGTGGCACCTGCACCTGAGTCGGTAATTTTATCGCTCGATGAATTTGTTTTGCTTAAGCCAACATATTCAAATCTGCCATAATTAGGGTCGTAATCTTCTTCTTGATACCATAAGCTCGATATTTGAGAAAGTCCTGTTCCGTCTCCAATTACCAGAATAATATTAGGGAGTTTATCACTTTTAAGGTCTGCACCGGTGCTTTTGGCGGTTACTTGTTCCGAATCTATTTTATCGTTTTCAGATTTAGAGCACGATGCTAAAACTGCGAATATGGCAAATGAAAAAATGGCTGCTTTTAACTTCATAACATAGCAAAGCTATTGATGTATTATTAAGTAAGCATAAAGTATTGGGTAAATGCTAACGCGAGTCTCTAATTTGATCGCGCATTTTTATATCAGCCCTGTATTTAGTGTATTGCTTTTGTCTTTGGTAAAAAAACGCTCGAGACTGGTAAGCCATTGATTTT
>JBMYOR010000637.1:0-2305 GCA_049599535.1 Bacteroidia bacterium
AACCAAACGTAAAGTGGTTTCAAGGAGCCAAATTGAATATTACTGAAAATTGTATTGACCGCCATTTAGATAAACGGGGGAATAAATTGGCTCTTATCTGGGAACCTAATGATCCAAAAGAAAGATTTAAAAGATATACCTACCGCGAGCTTCATGAAGAAGTATGCCGCATGGCCAATGTGATGAAACGAAACGGCATTAAAAAAGGTGATAGAGTTTGCCTTTACATGCCCATGATCCCTGAGTTGATGTTTGCTACTTTGGCCTGTGCAAGAATAGGCGCTGTGCATTCGGTTGTTTTTGCAGGATTTAGCGCACAAGCTTTGGCCGATAGAATCAATGACTCAAGCTGTAAAATGGTAGTAACTACTGATGGTAGCTACCGTGGCGCTAAAGAAATTCCGATTAAACGAATTGTGGACGAAGCGCTTGAAGATTGCGAATCTGTTGAAACCGTAGTGGTGGTTGAGCGTACCAACTGGGGGCTTCCTTTGGTTGAAGGCAGAGATGTTTTTTACCATGAAGAAATAAAACACGTAGCAGACGATTGCCCAGCCGAACCTATGGATGCCGAAGACATGCTTTTTATCCTTTACACATCAGGTTCTACTGGTAAACCAAAAGGCGTGGTGCATACTTGTGGTGGCTATATGGTTTATGCTGGATATTCATTCCAAAATGTATTTCAGTATGAAGAGAGCGACGTGTATTGGTGCACCGCTGATATAGGTTGGATTACTGGCCACTCTTACATCGTTTATGGACCATTGCTAAATGGTGCCACTACGGTAATGTTTGAGGGTGTGCCTTCATACCCTGATGCGGGTAGATTTTGGCAGGTTTGTGATAAGCACAATGTAAATCAATTCTACACCGCACCTACCGCAATTAGAGCATTAATGGCCCAAGGCGATGAGCATGTAATGAGCTATAGTTTGAACTCGCTGAGAGTTATTGGTTCAGTGGGTGAACCTATAAACGAAGAAGCTTGGCATTGGTACAACATTCACGTAGGTAAAGAGCGCTGCCCAGTAGTTGATACTTGGTGGCAAACCGAAACAGGCGGAATTATGATTTCGGCACTTGGAGAGCACGGTCCAACTAAACCATCGCATGCTGGCTATCCGCTCCCGGGAGTTCAGCCCGTGCTTTTAGATGGTGAAGGAAATGAAATAACCGAAAATGATATTGAAGGTTATTTAGCAATAAAACACCCATGGCCAAGTATGATAAGAACTACTTACGGAGACCATGAGCGCTGCCGAAATACTTACTTCTCTCACTATAATGGTTATTATTTTACCGGTGATGGTGCCAAGCGCGATGAAAAAGGCATGTACCGCATTATTGGTCGTGTAGATGATGTGATTAACGTAAGCGGACACCGCTTTGGAACAGCTGAAATTGAAAGCGCCATTAATGCCGATGATCATGTTGCCGAAAGCGCGGTGGTTGGTTATCCGCACGATATTAAAGGTCAGGGTATTTACGCCTATGTAATCTGTAAAAAGAAACCTGAGAACTTTGATAACCTAAGAGCTGAGATTACTGAAACTGTAAAACAACAAATTGGGCCAATTGCCAAACCCGATAAAATTCAATTTGTGAGTGGATTACCAAAAACACGCTCAGGTAAAATTATGCGAAGAATTCTAAGAAAAGTTGCCGAAGGGGAGCCTGATAAACTCGGAGATACTTCTACCCTGCTTGATCCCAAGATTGTGGAAGAAGTTGTTGAGGGGGCCTTGTAGTTTAGAGTTTAAGGTTTAAAGTTTCTAGTTAGTGTTCGCTGTCCGACGTTTTAGAAACGTCCGACAGCTAAACCCAACACCAACTGTTTTTTTTTGTTTATATGGAAATCAACTCGATAGCCAATAACGCGTTAATTCTTCTAACAACAATAATTTGTCTTACAATCTTTATTAAAGCCCCTAAAATTATTGATTGGTGGACTAACCTTATGGTTGGAGATTCACCTTTTTATGCCAATGGTAAAAATGTTCGTGTCTTAGCTCTTATTAGATTTATCCTTTTATTTGGGCTAAGAATGATGAGTGCGGTTATAGGAATAAACTGCGCAATTCAAATTTGGAATGTTGTAATGACTATTTTTACTTGATTGACATAGTCTAGCTATATGAATGGACTCCTTTTTATTTTGCTTGCCCCACTAATTTTTATAATACAAAAGAAATTCTTTAGGTTTCTCATTAAAATGGTCATCCGAGTAAATGAACCATTATACCCAATACAAAAGCGGTTTTTCAAGTTTTCTGAAGGATTTTTTAATTTCTTCATTTACCTT
>JBMYOR010000638.1:0-2302 GCA_049599535.1 Bacteroidia bacterium
GGCTTTTATCACTTTGTTTTTAACATCACTTTTAAATTCACTGTTTTGCTGTTGGGCATTGGTAGTGCACGAAAAAGCGGTTATAAGCATTATAAAGGCAATCCAAATATTCGATTTCATGTGCTAATAAACCCCAAGTCCACAAATTTGGTTCGCACTAAAGGCTAAAAAAAAGCCCTTGATTTGAGAATCAAGGGCTTTTAATAGGCATTAAGTGTGTTTACAGGTCTTTAAAATATAGGATATTCAAATATTTTACATTTACGCCAATAAAGCAATTAAAGGGGTGAATTGATAGACTGAGTTTCGACGAATTACTAACTTCACCGCTACCTTAATGAGAAGGTAAGCACCGGCACATTTAAGTGGTTTATTATGCTTTCGCTGTAACTGTGATGAAACAATCTGCGTAAACCCGTATAGCCGTGTGTGGCCAAAACCACCATATCAATGTCGTTTCGATTAGAAAATCCAGAAACCCCTTCTTCAACCGAAAGCTCATTATAAATATGACAATCGTAATTAAGTGGTTTGGTCTCTTTTAAAAAGCTCTGAATGCGTTTGTCGGCTGTTGGAGTATCTAAAAAGTTAGAAGGCGTGTTTACGTACACAAAGTGCATTTTAGATTGGCTATTATTAAACAATTTGATAAATCTATTGAAGCTATCTTTTTCTCCTTCTTCGGTAAAAGTTGAAAAAAATGCAATATCATTTAGCTTAAGTGGAGGCTGTTTTATAACCAATACCGGGATTTTACTGTAACGCACAAATTTTTGAGTATTTGAGCCCACTATGGCTTCTTCCATTCCGCTAGAGCCATGAGAACCCATTACTACTATATCGCAATTAAGATCTTGAGCTTGATCAGCCAAATCTTCAAAAACAGAGCTACCCACCTTACTGGTGTTCAGGGTAATTCCTTTTTTATGGCCCAATTGCTCAATCTCACTAAGGTTTTTATCTATGTACTGGTTACGCTCTTCAACAAACTCATTAATCTGTTGTGCACTTAATGTACCAGGTACTCCCTGAAAAGGGGTAATTAAATCGCTAGTAATTATCTCGGTATTGGGGTTAAAACCGTGTACTACAAAAATTTCGGATTTATATCGTTCAGCTAGTTCTATAGCATAATTTATGGCATAATCGCTGCAAGCTGAAAAATCAGTTGGAACAAATATTCGTTTCATGGCTACTTTTTTTATAGTGCACAAGATAGCCAACAATCATAGGCTAATTAATGATTTGGGTCAACTCTGCTTTACCTTTCGATTAATTTTATAACCTATCGCAGCTACAATCATGGTCATAAATGGGCTAATTAAATTAAAAAAGGCATAGGGTATGTAATGTATAGGGTCAATGCCTAAAATACCTCTATGGTATGCCCCGCAAGAATTCCACGGAATTAAAACTGAAGTTACAGTTCCGGAATCTTCAAGTGTACGACTTAATAGTTGTGGTTCAAGGCCCTTATCTTTATAAACATCGGCAAACATTCGGCCGGGCACTACAATGCTAACATATTGCTCAGATGCGGTAAGGTTAAAAAATATGCATGTACCTACTGTTGATGCCACAAGCGAAAACGTTTTTTCAACCCGCCTAATAATTACATCAACCATTGCTTTTAAAAAACCGGCTGACTCCATTACACCACCAAAAACCATTGCAGTTATAACCAATAATATTACAAACATCATACCCATCATTCCGCTTGACTTTAGCAGTTTGGCAACCATAACATTGTCACTAACAATTTGAACATCGCCATACATGGCCTGAATTATAGCCGCATAGTATTGCTGCCAAGTGCTTGAAAACTCGCTTGCATCAATGGGGCTAAGTTGGGTTAATAAATCACCCTGAAAAACTATTGAAAATACAGCGCCTAACAGTACGCCTACCAATAAAGCAGGTAATGCTGGTACTTTTTTAATAATCATAAAAATTACCGCAGCCGGCACTAAAAACAAAAGCGGCGATAAATTAAAATTGCTTTTAATGGCACTTTGCACAGCATTTATATCATCTACGCTTGCCGATCCATTAGCCGTAAATCCAAATATGGCAAATAAAATAAGCGCAATTGTAATTGAAGGTACTGTGGTAATTACCATGTATTTAATGTGTGTAAACAAATCGGTGCCAGCCATAGCAGGAGCTAAATTTGTAGTATCGCTTAGGGGCGACATTTTATCTCCAAAATATGAGCCTGAAATTATAGCACCAGCCACCAATCCGGGGTTTAAACCAAGTGCATTGCCTATACCCATTAATGCCACACCTACAGTAGCCGCTG
>JBMYOR010000639.1:0-2299 GCA_049599535.1 Bacteroidia bacterium
GGATACATCTGTGTTTCCAGTCAAATCAGCGATGTGCTCCCACACAGTAATGCCTTTTTCTGAAGCTCCTGCGCGGCAAGCAGCTATGGAAACAAACCGATATTGCGCATCATCACTCATTAAACCTTGATGCCGAACAAAACTTTTGGGCTTGCAGCTACTCAAAAGAAGAGAACGGAAACTTTATAACTTATAAAGGCTTTTATAGGGTTGATGGTCAAAAATTTCAGTTTATTGACAACACCTTTACCCAAATTGACTCTGAAACAGGCGAAATACTTTATCATAAATCGCTTAGCGAAATAATTGCTGAAAACGATTTGGGCTATTTGCTTGTGCAATCGGCCAATATTGGAGACCCAATACACCTAAATGATGTGCAACCCGCTTTAAAAACAACCGATTTTTATCAAAAAGGAGATGTATTTTTAAGCATGAGAAATCTATCGGCCATTTTTCATTACCGGCCATCAAACGATTCGTTGATTGAGGTGATTCAAGGGCCTTTCTCGACCCAGCACGATGTTGACTTTTACAACGATAGCACCATATGTTTTTTTAACAACAACGGACATACCATTTGGTCATATCCGCCCAGCGCTTGGTCAGCGGCAAAAGAGCAAATTGGTACAGGTGAATTTAGCTCAAACATTACTTTTTACAATTTAAACAGTAAAACTTTTAGCGCACCCTACAATTCAGTATTTCAACAAAATCAAATATTTACGTTTACTGAAGGCGGACAAGAGTTTTTGCCCAATGGCGATGTTTTTGTTGAAGAGCAAAACAGCGGTTTTTTTTATATACTAAATCAAAAAGGCGTGGTTTATCAAAACGTATTTAAATCACAGCACCAAGGATATCATCATTTAACCAACTGGATAAGAATTATACAATAAAATGCTAAATCCACTTTTATACATTGGCCCAGGTTTAGGCGCCGGAACCATTGCACTTGTTTTAATTATAGGTGCCATTGTACTTTTTGCTTTTGGCTATATAGTATGGTATAGAGTAAAGCATTTCTTCAAAAAGAAGAAATAACGCATGTTAAACTACCTGCTTTTGGCACTTGGCTTTTGCGGCGGTTTTTGGTTTTTAAAGAGCAAACGCAAAACCTTTTACAAGCTGGCCTTATATAGTGTTTCGTTGCTTAATGTAATGATGAGCAACGAGCCAGAAGAGCTCAAAATAAAAAAGGTTGAAAAAGGCACCGGTAAGTTGGTAGTTGCACTAATGCTCACCATTGCCAATATTTTGCTAACACTTTTTATTGGTATTACCCCATATTTTTTAAGTGAGTACTTTTCGGTAAATGTGGCTATCACTATCCCAAGTTCATTTGGCCATATACTAGCCATATCAATTGGTGCTACCATTCCCTTTTTATTTAAAACCAAAAATAAAAGTGAATACTCAGAGCTAGCTCAGCTTTTTCATAGATTGGTACTCAACAATTACACTTTGGGTTTAAAACTTTTTAGGCGAGAATTAAAATTAAATCAAAAGAAAAATATTAAGCCCAAATTAGAATTTGTAATTGTAACAGGCCTTGCACGTGCTGGCACTACTAGCTTAATGAATCACTTGGCTGGCATACCAACATTTAGCTCGCTAAACTATGCCAATATGCCATTGCTAATGGCTCCCAATACATGGGCCAAATTTTACAAACCAAAATCTAAAAAGCTTAAAGAACGAAGCCATAATGATGGTATTAAAATAGGACTTGAATCTAACGAAGCACTTGAAGAGTATTTTTTTAAAGCCATAAGCAACGACTCATTTATTAATGATCAATCGCTAACTGCATATACTTTA
Source organism: Bacteroidia bacterium (assembly GCA_049599535.1). Classification (GTDB taxonomy): domain Bacteria; phylum Bacteroidota; class Bacteroidia; order CAILMK01; family JACPUW01; genus JACPUW01. The sequence goes on from JBMYOR010000639.1 coordinate 1,822, forward strand.
AGTAACAACGACCACGATATGTACTTAAAGTATCAGACCTTGGTAAGAGCCAACGCCCAAAGTATTTATTTGGCCAAGAACAACAACTTTTTATTGCGATATAAGTCATTAAGGAGCTTAAATAGCCAATTTGTTGCTATTGTAATGATTAGAGAACCCTTAGCCCACGCGGCATCATTATTAGAAAAACACATACAGTATACCCAAATGCAAAATGAAGATGATTTTGTACTTGAGTATATGAATTGGCTGGGGCACCACGAGTTTGGTAACAATCAAAAAATATTTGATTTTAAACAAAATAAACAAGCCCTACCAAACGGTAATAAAACCAAAATAAATTATTGGATTAGTGTATGGCTTAATTACTACCAAATGGTAAACACCATAAGCGATAATAAAGTGTTAATGGTAGATTATAACGAGTATTGCGATGAACCCAATAGAGTGCTTAATAAGGTAAAAACCATTTTTAATT
>JBMYOR010000640.1:0-2298 GCA_049599535.1 Bacteroidia bacterium
TTTGGTACTGGCCATGCGAGCACATCTATAAGCGCGGCTTTAGGAATGGCAGTGGCCGATCAATTAAAAGGCAACTATCAACGCCATCATGTAGCCATTATTGGCGATGGCGCACTTACCGGTGGCTTGGCTTTTGAAGGGTTAAACAATGCAGGCGTAAGTAATGCCAATTTGTTAATCATATTAAATGATAACGCAATATCAATTGATCCAGCCGTTGGCGCTTTAAGTCAAAACCTTGAATCGGTTGGCAATCTTGCGTCGAGAAATATTACTCGCGGTGTATCAGATGGCAGAACCAAACGCCCAAAAAATGCCAGTTATTTTAAAGAAAAAGGAATTAAAGCCACCAACATTTCTCCCAAAGAATTTTTCGAATCTTTAAACCTACCCTACTACGGCCCAATAAACGGCCATAGCATAAGCGACTTATTATATCAACTAAAAGCTTTAAAAGCTGAAAAAGGTCCTAAAATATTGCATATTAAAACGGTGAAAGGCAAAGGCTATAAGGCAGCCGAACAAAATCAAATCACCTGGCATTCACCTGGTAAATTCGATAAACTAACAGGCCAAATTTTACAGCCAAAAACACAAGACAAAACTCCCATAAAATATCAAGAAGTATTTGGAAACACTTTAGTAGAATTGGCAAGTACCAATAAAAAAATTGTTGGCATTACCCCTGCCATGCCTAGTGGATCGTCTCTAAATATTTTTATGAAAAATTATCCTGATCGAGCATTTGATGTAGGTATTGCCGAAGAGCATGCAGTTACATTTTCGGCAGGATTAGCCACTCAAGGATATTTGCCCTTTTGCAATATTTATAGCACTTTTTTGCAAAGAAGCTATGATCAAATAATACACGATGTATGTTTACAAAAACTAAAGGTGGTGTTTTGTATTGATAGGGCAGGAATTGTAGGCGAAGATGGCCCAACGCATCATGGTGTTTTTGATATTGCCCACCTTAGAGCTATACCAAACCTAATAGTGGCCAGCCCAAAAAATGAGCATGAACTCAGAAACTTAATGTATTCGGCCCAATTTGCTCAGCACTCTTATGCCATAAGGTACCCAAGGGGAAAAGGCCAAAAAATTGAATGGCAAAACTCAATGACCCAAATAAAAACCGGATCATCAGAAACCATTTTAAAAGGAAAGGATATTGCCATTTTAGCTTTGGGAAACAGGGTTTTACCTGCTTTAAAAGCTATTGAGCAAAATGATTTTAATATTACACTAATAAATATGCGTTTTGTAAAACCACTTGATATTGAACTCATTAAGTCATTAACAAATGATCATACGCATATAATTACCATTGAAGACGGTGTAAAAGCTGGAGGGTTTGGATCAGCCGTACTTGAAACGGTAGCCGACCTAAATTTAAAGTTAAAAGTAACGAGATTAGGTTTTGACGATGAATTTATTGAACATGGTACACCTGATGAATTATACGCTAAACATGGGCTTGATGATAAAGGAATAGCACAAAGCATTAAACGTTTGATATTGTGATAGTTTTAGGGATAATGTCTGGAACATCGCTTGATGGCTTAGATTTAGTTTTTGCTCAATTTGATTTAACACCTGAAACTAAACAGCAATACCAATGGAAAATAATTAAAGGTAAAACCATTGATTACAATCTAGCTTTTAAAGATAAACTCTCAAAAGCTGTTAACTTAAGTGGTTTTGAATTAATGCAATTGCATGCCGATTTTGGTGTGTATTTGGGCAAATGCTGCAAGGATTTTATTGATGAAAGTAAAGTAATTCCTGATTTAATTGCAAGCCACGGACACACCGTTTTTCATGAAGTTAAAAAAGGATTTACTACCCAAATTGGCGATGGCCACAAAATAGCTGCCATTACTGGCGTTAATACCATTTTTGATTTTAGAAGTTTAAACGTAGCTTATGGCGGGCAAGGTGCTCCATTGGTTCCTATTGGAGATGAATTTCTTTTTTCTGAATACGATTCGTGTTTAAATCTTGGCGGTATTGCCAACATAAGTTACAAACTAAAAAATAAGCGACTGGCCTTTGATATTTGTCCCTTTAACCTGCTTTTAAACAAATTTGCCCTACAAAATGGATATGCTTATGATGCCGGAGGTAAAATGGCCAAAAGCGGAAAAGTATGCAGCTCTTTATTGTTAAAGCTTAGAGAAATTCCATATTACAAGCAAACGGGAGCAAAATCATTAGATAAAGAACAACTGCTGCACTATTATAATCAACTTTTTAATGGCTTTAATTTAAGCGTAGTTGATTTTTTAAGTACTCTAG
>JBMYOR010000641.1:0-2297 GCA_049599535.1 Bacteroidia bacterium
ATTTGCTTTAGTGCTTTCCAATAAAAAAATTTAGCAGAATCGTTTTCTTCAGCTAGATTTTTGGTTCGGCCTATAGCTAAAAGGGAGTAAATAATTCCTGATTTTCTGTTGAGTTTTTTATTTATCCTATAAGCACTTCTGGCATATTCTAAGGCCTTATCAACTAAGTTTAGATTTGAAAAAACCTGAGAAATATTACCGAGGTAATATGATTGGCTTGTGCTATCACGGTGTTTTTTAGCAGTTTTAAGAGCCGATAAGTAGTAAAACATGGCACTATCGTTAAAGGATGTGGTTGTAAAGGCTCCGGCAATGTTTGCTTCCAATATCATTATTGATTTCCAATCATGTTTAGGTATTTTGGGTATACTGCTTTTTAAAAATTCAATTTGTTTTATGGTTTTGCCAAGTTTTCCTAATACCACACTGCGATTTATGGCCGCCTTTATTGCCATTGCAGAATCACCTGCCAAATAAAAATAGCTTATTGACTTTTCAAAAAGTTTTTCAGCCGAATCAAGTTCGTTTTGATAGAAAGCAATTCCGCCTAAGTTTATATAATTGAGCCCCAGTGTACGTGGTTTGTCAAGCTTATTTAGTTGTTGGTTTGAAAGCGCAAAATGAGTTTTTGCAGAGTCAAAGCTTTGAATAAAGTAATAAGAAGTAGCAATTGTATTGTTCAACTTCCCGAGTTCTGATTTTTCAAGCTTGCGTGCTTTATCTCTTATTTGCAGCCCAAGTTTAATAGACTGCTTATAATTTTTATTTTTATGATGCGCCACAACTAGTTCAAGCTGAGCCCGTGTTTTAGCCTTATCATCTAATTTTATAATAAGGCTTTTTAAGCTATCAATTTGATTTGTTTGACCAAATACCAGTCCCGAATAGATAAAAATGAAGCTAAAAATAAAGCGTAGCAATCTGTTCATTACTACAAAATAAACACTTACTTAATAACTTCTCTCAGCGTTTACCACCTCGGGTAGTGCATTTTCAGTATTCCAAAGTACGAGCATGGTATAAATGTTCTCGGTTTTCCATTCAGAATTTATAGGAATCTGAACCATACCTTTTTTCTGTTGCACATTTATGGGGGTACCAAAAACAGGAGTTATGGCATCTCGCACTACATGATTATGCACCCAACCTTCAATATCGTTTCTCCAGCCTGCATTTTGGGTAAAAACAAAGCTATCTTCAAGTACATATACAGCATATTTTAGGTTTTGCAAACCCATTGTATTTATTGCGAAATGGGCATTTAAAGTGTCGTTTTTAATTACTTGAGTAATTCCTATTTGGGTTCTTGAGAATTTAGAATAAAAATCATTGATAAGTTTCTCAGCATTCGCATCGCTAAGCTCGCAAGCTTCGGGGCGGTCTTGGCCAATTACCATACTTTGTTGTAAACCAACTGCGAAAAAGGGCGACCAACTTGGGCGGGCTACCTGCACAAATGAATCATTGGTTTCGTTTATCATTGGGTCGCCATATTTAAAATGAAGCTCAAAGGGGAGGGCTTTATCAAGCATTTTTTCTGAATAGCCTGTAAAGCAATCTATACCATAAATACCACATGCACCGCAGCCTGTACTCGTAAAAAAGGTGTTTAAGGTGCGCATTTCATCATCTAAATACACGCAGCTTCCATCATCGCAATTAGCTTCCTGGCTAAAATTAGCGGCAATTTTATCGGTGCAGCCACATATATCTTTGGGTTCGGGCTGCTCATCTGTTCCGCATGATGCTAAAAAAATTAAGCTAAGTAAAAGTATTGGTAAATGCTTCATGCGGTGATTAACTGATTTGCTGTAAAAATAATTTCTAAATGAAGGTAAAAAGTTTAGCCTTGCTAAAAACAATATGCCAAGTTAAGTAATAGGTTATCTTTTTGTAGAAAGGTGCAAAGCTCTGCGAACTTCTAAGGGTTTTGTGACTTAAATAGCTCTAACATTTGAATTTCCCATAGGCTGAGGGTTGTAATAGTAATTAATGGAGTATCACGAAGGATTAGTCCTTGAAATTCCTCACGACTATTAATGATGAAATTTTCTTCAGATAAGCTATGGCAGTAATTAAAAATGGCATCTAGTTTAAAATCGTATTTCACAAAAAGAGAATATGGTTCCATTTTTAAGACGAAAAAATGACCTAAATAGTCTGGGTCATAAATAAGGTTTTTTGACGCTTTTAAGGTATCAACCATTTTGTCAATTAAACCTTCTGTTCTAATAATAATATCCAGTTGAGTTGAATCTAATTTTGAAAAGCGAGTTTTTGATTGCCTTCTCTCGAGT
>JBMYOR010000642.1:0-2293 GCA_049599535.1 Bacteroidia bacterium
CGCTGTATTATTTAGCTTGCTGCGGCTAAAAATAAAGTTAGTATAGCTATTTTTATGAAACCTAGTATACTTAAGACCTCTGGTGTAATTGTACTGTTCGTTTACTGGTAAGTAATTTAATATAAAGCGTTGCTCACGGGTTTCATTTGCTTCTAAATTCAATGCAAAATTATCAACTGCTCCAATCCCTATTATGGTGAAATGATTTTTTTGATTGGGCTCAATTTTAAACTTGAATTGTAAATCTGTGTAAATTGGTAGAAAAGGCAAACCTATTTGCTGAAACAAAAACTGCAAATACGATCTACGGTAAGAGACCATATAAGTAGCTTTATCAGATATGGGTCCATCAATTAAAATACCAAGGTCACTTGCCCCCACTGTTGCCTGAAAGTTGTGCTTATCTTTATCGCCAGTTTTTTGTTTAAAATCCATAACTGAACTTAGTGTATTACCCCTATTTGCCGGAAATGCCCCTGAATAAAACTCTACTTCTCTAATAAAATTTACATTGATCATTCCAACAGGGCCACCACTTGCACCTTGGGTTGAGAAGTGGTTTATGGTTGGTATCTCTATATCATCTAAATAAAAGCGGTTTTCGTTTGGTGCTCCTCCCCTTATAATTAAATCGTTTCTGAACGAAACCGTAGGTGTAACCCCCGGTAAAGTTTGTATTACTCTTGAAATATCTCTATTTCCGCCAGGGTTTCTTTCAATTTCGTTTACCCCTATTGTTCTAAGCGATACTGGGGCTTCTTCTTTTTTTTCAAAAGCCTTGGTCATAATCACCACTTCTTCAAGCTTTTGATTAGACTCTGATAAATCAAAATTTACTTCGATTGATTTATTGCCATCAACCTTTATCTCATATTTAATTTTTGAATCGTAACCTAAATATGTAGCCGCTACATTGTATAAGCCAGGTTCAATATTTTCAATTCTAAAATTCCCATCAATATCTGTAGTAGCTCCCATTGGAGTACCCTGTATACCCACATTAGCAAAAGGCAATGGCTCATTATTTATGGCATTATAAACTCGGCCTTTAATGGTTCCGGTTTGCGCGTTTGCTATAAACGCTACTATTGCCAAAAAAATAGTTGAAAATAATCTTAATCTCATTATTACTTAATTGCAGGTATTAACAAGTGTATATTTTTATTGTTTGCTAAATATCAAAAAAAAAGTGCGACCATAAATGATCGCACTTTTTCAAAAAATCAATTATATGTATTTATTCAATAATCACCCTTTTAGAGTAAGTATTGGTTTGGCTTGTAATTTTTAGCAAATAAACTCCTGAATTGGCACTTGAAAGATCTACCTTCAATAAATCTAGCCCTTTACCTTCTACTATATTGTTGTAAACCTGTTTACCTGTTACATCAACCATTTGAACCAAATAGCGCTCGTTTAAATTGTTTACTTCAATATTTAACTTTCCGCTGGTGGGGTTAGGGTATGCTTGTATTGTTGGCTTATACTCACCTTCGAGTATGGTTGAAACGGTACCAACTGCAAAAGGCCAATAAATTTTCTCGCCAAAATCAGGATCAAAACTTTTTATTAAGCCGCCACCAACATATCGCATTTGTAAAGTTCCACTTCCTTGATCGGGCCACGCCCAATAGCTTAAACCGTAACCTTCGTCAAACAATTCAAAAGTATAGCAACCATAATCTAAGCTTATTGTATCTCGGTATACGGTATTAGCACTTAAGTTTTCGAGCGAATAAACAACGTTTCCGGTAGCATCTTTTATTTCATAGTGATTCTCTTCTGGAATATTGTTGGTTTTTAATTGGATAAAAAACTCTTGCTTCTTAATAATTTCTGGCAATTGAAAATGAGTAGAATAGATATCATTTTCATTGTTTTGATCTTTTTGCCCATTTACATTAATAATTTTTGCTGTAAATATTTGAGCATCATCTCCTACCCAAAAATAACTCCCATCAATTGGTAAATCAATTTCAACAGATTTTAAAAATTGAATTGAGCCATTCCATGTATGGGTAAGCTTTATTCCCCCTGATACGGTATATTCAATCTCTAAAGATGTAATCTCTTTTGAGCCGGTGTTTTTTACCACAATTATAGGTTGAGCACAGGCCGGATTTAATCTTTGATAATACTCCCAATCTGTGGGGCGCTTAACCATTTCAATTGATGCATCAGTTTCAAAATTTGCTTCGCCATATTGAAAAAGCTGCATGCCTACAATATAATTACCATTGCCCATGCCTTGGTTATCGGTGGGTACATCAGTAATATCATAATCAAGTTTTAC
>JBMYOR010000643.1:0-2293 GCA_049599535.1 Bacteroidia bacterium
TTGCATGGTGATGTATCATTTTACGAGTGGACTAGTTACGGTAATTCATGTGAAATGAATGGCATGGCGGTGGCCATGCTTGCACAGCAATTAGATCTTTTACCTGAAGTAAATCATCAGCGATTAGAAATTTGGCAAGCTTATCAAAAGGCTTTTGAAGGAAAAGAATGGAATTTTATTACGGACACCATTTTCCATTCCAAAATTCAAAGTCATTCCGGACTTCTATCAGTACCGAGCGATTCGGTAGGTCCGGAATCTTTCAGTTTAAATCGGGAGACCCTGAATCGAGTTCAGGGTGACGTAAGCATTTTGCAACACAACGCCCACATCTACCCAATTTGCTTGAATTCTGAAGCCGAAAGAACAAAAATTGAACGCCAGTTAAAAGAAAATGGAATTGCAGCCTACACCCATTACCACTCCTTAAACAAAACCAAATTCGGGAAACAGTTTGGTGAATTTGAAACACCAAATGCCAATAAATTCACAGAAGGATTATTGAGATTGCCTATTTATCCCGGATTGGACTTTGAAAGGGTGATTGATGCTTTGAGTAAGGTTGAATGAGATGTCGCACGTTTTAGAAACGTCGGACATCAATAGTCAAACAAAAACATTTTAACCTTCAGCGTCATTCGAAGCCTTGGCGAAGGGTGGTTAACCTTCAGCGTCATCCGAAGCCTTGGCGAAGGATGGTTAACCTTCAGCATCATCTGTAGCCTTGGCGAAGGATGACAAACTTTTTAACATTACTCGTAAACAAACTCCCCTTGTGGAGAGCTCACTACAACTTGCTTCTTACCTTTTTTGCAAACTCCAATTAGCTGCGCATCTATATTAAAACTTTTGGCAATATCAATTACTTCTTGGGCGTGCTCCTTTGGTAAATACACTTCAAGGCGTTGCCCCATGTTAAATACCTGATACATTTCTTTCCAGGGCGTGTTGGTTTGCTGTTGTATCATTCTAAACACATAAGGAATTGGTAATGGATTGCCTTTGTAAATGGTCATTCCTTCAGAAAAATGAAGCACTTTGGTTAAGCCACCGCCAGTGCAATGGATTATACCGTTGATCTGCTTTCTGAGCTTTTCTAAAAGCACTTTAATAACAGGCACATAAGTTCTAGTTGGTGATAAAAGCAACTTACCTACGTTCAAAGGGGCATCTTCAAAAATGTCGGTTAAAAAAGATTTACCTGTGTAAACCACATCATCGCTTAGAGAAGGATCATAAGTTTCGGGGTACTTATCGGCATAGGCTTTAATGAGTGTTTCGTGGCGAGCGAAGGTTAAACCATTACTACCAATACCACTGTTGTACTCATCTTCATAGCTTGCTTGGCCATAGCTCGCCAAACCAATAATTACATCTCCATCTTGAATATCAATATCAATTACGTCATCTTTAGGGAAACGGCCAAAAGCCGTAAAACCAACATCGGCAGTTCTTACAATGTCGCCTACGTCAGCAGTTTCTCCACCAGCCAAATGAAGGTTTACTCCAAATGAAGCCATTTTATCGGCTAGTTTCTTTTGTGCACCAATAAGAGCAGATACAACCGAACCATCAACCAAATTCTTGTTTCTTCCAATGGTTGAAGAAAGAATAAAATCATTCATCATACCTGCAGCAGCCATATCGTCAAGGTTCATCACCATGCTGTCTTGCACAATGCCTTCCCACACACTCACATCTCCTGTTTCTTTCCAATACAAATAGGCCAAAGAGGTTTTTGTACCTGCGGTATCGGCGTGCATAATGTTTACGAAATTGGGATCGCCTGCGGCAAGGTCAGGTAGAATTTTACAGAACGCATTTGGAAAAAGGCCTTTATCAAGGTCTTTAATGGCAGCATGTACATCTTCTTTACCTGCGCTAACACCGCGCTGAGCGTATTTTGATTCAGTCATTTCTTGAGCTTCAAAGCGCAAAGGTCAAGATTCAAAGTTTAATGGACAAGTTGGGTTTATCAACTATTGAATTATTCATTTTAATCTTGATAATAGTTGAATTTGATTATCAAATTAATCTCATCATACCTAGCACCGTTTTCTCTTGATTTGTACCAAACATGCGTCAAATCATTATTTCTATATTCAAGTTCATATAGCCTTGTTTGATGGTCTGGACCTCTGAGAGATTTCACATTATTTCGATTGAAAAACATAAATGAAAAAGTATGAACTGTGTAATCATAAAATGCTAAACCAAGAATAAAATCAGAAATAGGCGATTTCATATTGTCATAGTTAAACTCACTCCAGCCAACTATTGAATTATAGAAGAT
>JBMYOR010000644.1:0-2285 GCA_049599535.1 Bacteroidia bacterium
CTGGTGCCATTTGGTGTATTGAAGAAGGACTGAAAAACAACAGTAAACCGCAATCTGAAGTAAGAAATTTTATTTCTCGGGTCAGAAACTCAATTTCATAAATCTAACAACCCTTCGGGCAACTGAAGGGTTATTTCTTTAGCCTTCTCATTAAAATTTTCTATCAATTCTTCATGTATCGGAATTAATAGATCGGTTTTTTGATAATTTACCTGTGCTAGCAAATGTGCAGAATTGTCAAAAACATCGTCAATTACCCCTAAGCAATTTCCATCAACAGCATTTACTATTTTAAAACCAACTAAATAGTTTAATTCGTTTGATTGATTTTCTAGTAAAAACTCTTTATCAACCCCTAAAATACAGCTTGAGAATTCTGACGCCTTTTCAGGAGAATCAATTCCTTTAACCTTTACAACAAGAGTATTTTCATCGCCCCAGATTTCTTGTATAAAAAAAGGAACTGGTTTACTTTGTATAATAAAGTAAATCCAAGTTCCTTCTTTAAGACTTTGTATTTTTTGCTCAAGTATTACCTTAAAATGACCTTTGACCCCATGCTGGCCTGCAATTTTGCCAACACTGGTGTAATCGATCATTCAAAAAAGTAATTAAGCGTTTTCTTCAGTACTTGATTCTGATGCTTCTTCTCCACCTTCGGCGGCTGCATCTCCTTCTGTGGCTTCACCTTCATCAGGTTTTTGAGACGCCATTAATGCTTCAGCTCTTTTATGGGCTACAGCGGCTTCTCTTTCTAACCTAATTTTGGTTTGCTCATCGGCATCAGCTTTTAAAGCTTCAATTTTTCCTTCAATTTTGGTAACTTTTCCTTCAAGCCATTCTGCAAACTTTGTATCTGCTTCTTCTTGTGTTAAAGCTCCTTTTACCACACCTACTTGCAGGTGTTTCTTCATAAGAACTCCTTTGTAAGAAAGAATAGCACGTGCCGTATCACTTGGCTGTGCTCCTTTCATTAACCAATCAAGGGCTCTATCATTATCTATCTCTACGGTGGCCGGGTTAGTCATCGGATTGTATGACCCTAGGCGCTCAATGAATTTCCCGTCACGTTTTGAGCGAGAATCTGCTACTACTATGTAGTAATAAGGTCTCTGCTTTCTTCCGTGTCGTTGCAATCTAATTCTTACTGACATGTTATTAAATTAAATCCTATTTTTAAAAGGAGTGCAAATGTCGGGTTATTTTAACTTAAAATCCAAATCAAACACAATGAAAATCAATTCATAAAGGGCATTCCTCCAGGCATTTTACCTTTCTTGCCCATTTTATTCATTTTCTTCATCATTTTTTGCATCTGATCTAGTTGCTTTACCAGTTGATTTACATCGTTTACCGTAGTACCACTACCTGCCGCAATTCTTTTGCGCCTTTTAGCATCAAGTATTTTAGGGTTTTGACGCTCTACCGGTTTCATTGATAAAATAATGGCTTCGGTATGTTTTAAAGCATCATCTTCTATATCTACGTTTTTAAGGGCCTTACCCATTCCAGGTATCATTCCCATAAGGTCTTTTATATTACCCATTTTTTTAATTTGCTTAATCTGACCCAAAAAGTCGTCAAAATCAAACTGGGCTTTTTTAAATTTCTTCTGTAGTCTTTTGGCTTCTTCTTCGTCAATAGATTCTTGTGCTTTTTCAACTAAAGAAACAATGTCTCCCATGCCCAAAATACGATTGGCCATTCTATCGGGGTAAAAAACATCAAGGGCGTCCATTTTCTCGCCTGTACCTACAAATTTTATAGGTTTATTTACTTGCTTTCTAATTGATAATGCAGCACCCCCCCTTGTATCACCATCTAATTTGGTAAGTACTACTCCATCAAAATTCAATTTATTATTAAATGCTTCGGCAGTATTTACGGCGTCTTGCCCTGTCATAGCGTCAACCACAAACAAAATCTCGTTTGGATTTATTGCTTCCTTTATGCGACCAATTTCGTCCATCATTTCTTGATCAACGGCCAATCTACCAGCAGTATCAATAATCACTGTATTAATACCTTTAACCTTAGCGTTATGAATTGCATTTTGAGCAATTGAAACTGGGTTTTTATTTTCGGGCTCAGCGTAAAAATCTGCCCCCACTTGCTCGCTTACAGTTTTTAACTGCTCAATTGCAGCGGGTCTATAAACATCACACGCAGTTAAAAGTACTCCCCTACCCTTTTTTTTCAAAAAATTAGCCAGCTTACCTGAAAAAGTAGTTTTACCTGATCCCTGCAAACCCGACATCAAGATAACTGAAGGATTCCCTTTCAGG
>JBMYOR010000645.1:0-2283 GCA_049599535.1 Bacteroidia bacterium
AAGTGAGGAGTTTGCGATGCGTGGAGAGCTCATGAAAGCAGAGCTGAAAAAGGTGGACCAATCAATTCGCACTACGATGCAAAGTGTCCCTTCAGATAAGCGTTATTTAGTGACGAGTCATGATGCTTTTAATTACTACGATTGTCAGGTTTCTGGAAGCCTGAAAACTTCAAAAGGTGAGATTTTAAATTTTTGGCTAAATGCTGGTGGACATATTTCTTTAAAATCAGAATCGCAGGAATTCACATTGGGAGCAGTTTCTAAGGAGCTAAAATCATACTTTCTTTCTATTCAATTTTCAAATGAAGAAGGCGAAATCATGATGAATAGCATCGATTACATTTCTAATTTAAAAGATGTTATTGGCACTAATTGGATTCACCAACCCTTCGCCGAACACAAGGATTGTATTGACAGTCTGTTTCTTTTCGATGGCCAAGGAAGCTACTACTCATGCGAGAGGGCACTAGATTATAGAATTGAATTTCAAGTAAAAAATCACCAGCTTTATGTTTCAGTTTTTGACATTGAAAATGTAGGAGGCAATGAATTTTTAAGTAGAAAAGAAATCTACGAACTTGAATTTGGTCAACTTAAATTAAAAAGCGCTGAAATAAAACGAGGAGACCATTGGGATACGCTTGATGTGAACAAGTTTGGGTCAATAGTTTATCAGTTGTATACTGATACCCGAACTAAAATTCCCGAAGCAACACAGTTTGAATTCAAGAATCAAAAAGGCAATACAATTAAAATTACAGCTGAATATAAAACTTACAGCCTTGATGATAGATATGACTTACCCATACATCTTCAAATTAAAGTTGACTCTATTTTAACCAAAGACACCATAGTTGAAGGATACTCAAACTTATACTTGAGTAAGATTGATAGTATTGCACATAAAGGATTTGAGTTTTTCAGCCTTAAATATGGCTTGGAAGCTTGTGATTACCCCAACAATGATTTGGTTTTTTATACTGATGGTAACAAGGTGCATTATCTTGATGAACTGCAATGGTTTTTTACGGATTATGCAGCTCAAACCGAAAAATTGCAGCTTAAAAATGAGCAGTTGATAAAACTTAAATCAACCGTATATCACAATAATAGTGAGCCCAATTTGCACGATACAGATTTCTATAATTTTTATAATGGACGATTTATTAAGGCTGAAACAACATTTAAATCATTTTTAACTGAAATACCAAAGTTAAACCTTCCTATCAGATCAGTTTGTGATTACGGGTTTACCCCAATTGATTTTAAACCATCCAACCAATTGTTTAAGAAATATATACCAAATGGTGGCTCTTTAGTAGGATCATTCGATATGCCAAATGGACGTACAGCTGTAATTTACACTTTTGCGTCAGACATTTTGTTTCCAATAATCTTCATTTACAACCAAAAAGGTAAAATTCTGAACAAGATAAATGCCTTTAATCTCAGCGATTGCATTTATTCAGATTTTGAAAAAGCTCAAACGCATATTATCATAACCAAACAGTTTACTCTTAAAAAAAGAATAGTGGAGTTTGGCCCTTCAAAAGACTCATTAATAACTACGTCGTCAATTGACCTAAATAAATAGCCCCTCTTATAAATGTTCAAGATTCATAATGCCAATAGTTACTAAAAACTAACTCTGCTGTGCTTCAGCCGCCATTTTACGTGCCTGCTCTTTGCCCAAGTATTTCTCAATAAAATTGTGTGCTACATAAATCAAAGGGGTTGAGATTATGGCCACAACGAATTTATAGATGTAGTTTACAACACCTAATGCCAAAATATATCCTGTTGGTAACAAGCCATAGAAAGCTATAAATAAAACAACATAACTATCAATTAACTGAGAAACTAAAGTAGAGCCAGTTGCTCTTAGCCAAATTTTCTTTTCTCCAGTTATGCTTCTGATTTTTCTGAAGGTAAAAACATCTACAAACTGCCCAATTAAAAACGCAGTAATTGACCCGACAATAATTCTCAAACCCTGACCGTAAACTGCATTAAAAGCAACAGACATATCTTCAATTCCATCTTCTGCTTTCATGGTTCGGAAGAATTCAGCGGGTTCTACTTTAATGGCCATATAAATCATCACAAAGCCATAGCTAATTAATCCAGCAGTTAAATAAGAGAGCAGCCTAATTCCTTTTTGGCCATAGTATTCATTTAAAACATCGGTAAGAATAAACACAAACGGCCAAAGTAGTACCCCCGTAGTCATGGTAAAACCAAGGCCTTCTTGACCTAAAATTGTCAAGTTTAGCGGCTCAAACC
>JBMYOR010000646.1:0-2281 GCA_049599535.1 Bacteroidia bacterium
CTATTCCCTTCGTTTCTGTGCTATGTCAAGCCATGGCTGTTCAAATTGCATTAATGAAGGATTATTAATAATGCCAAATACAACATCAATAGCTAATTTGAACTACAATAATATTCAGTATTATAAATACACAAATGGTGTTATGCACTTTATTCCCAAAGAGAATGACGAAATAGCATTATATGACTTGAACGGAAGGCTTTTGGCCAACTCACCAAGTCAAGGAACTGTACCTTTTCATATTTCAAAAAATCAGGTGTTTATTTTGAAAGTGCAAACAGAAATGGGAGTATTTGTTCAAAAGATATTTACCCAAAATTTTTAAGTCAAATACGCGGGTTCATGTTAATAATAAGGGATATTTAAACTTTATGAAATAAAGCGCATTAGCACAAAGTAAAGGTGGTAAATTGGTCGGATAAATCTAGAAGTCAGAATGCCCAAATACGACATTAACAACCACACGCACCTTGAAATAATTAGCAACCTGTTTGATATGAATACGGTTGACGATTGGGAAGAATATGCTGATGAAGCTGAGAAAAGAAATATGAGCTATAAAGCGGTTAAGGTTTTGCGAAGTGCGGCTAAAAGAGCGGGTATGTCTAAGTATATGAGTGCAAAAGTTATGATTTGGGTTTTAGAACTCGCAGATGAACTTGATGAAGAAGTGAAGGAGTAGTTGCTTTTGCAGTGAACGTTAACAGCTTATCAAATATGAATTTATTTATAGGGTCTGTTTTAGTGGTTTTACCACAAAATCAAAAAAAATCACGAATTATTTGAGTGAGCGGTTCATTGTTTTATTATCTTTTAATCTGAGTAATTGAAACCACTTTATACTGATCAGAAATTATGGAACTCACTCCATAGAGTTGTCTTGTGGCATCATTACCAAAACCCCTTTTAATAAATTACATTAACTGTGCCTGTAAACCTTTGTTTGTTACCATAAACATCATTAGCATAAATTACATAATAATACACATTTGATGATACTATGTTACCCTTTCGGTCTCTGCCATCCCAAAAACAATCGTTGGTATTGCATTCAAACACTTTGGTACCTCGTTTCGAAAATATCATAATCTCATATGATTCTATATATGCTGAGTACGGTCTAAACTCTTCGTTAATAGGAGTTTTGGCAAATGGCACTATGGCGTTTGGTATTCCGTTAGCATAATTGGCATTGCTATTAATATTTACAAGCAGGTTTATGGTGTCATATATGTAGCAATCGTTTACCTGATGTATAAAATTTAGATTGTACTCACCGTTTAGGGGCAAAATAAAACTTTGCAAATCAAGGTTAATGTGGCAAGTATCGCAAGCACTATTATTATACTCAATATTATAACCTGTAAATGTTCTGTTTTTAGCATTTACATTAAACTCAAATGTGCCTGTAGCTTCTTCAAAACTATAGTCTAGCGTAATTTTTTCATTTATTACTCTAATAGTTGTTTCATTGGTATAAACATCAGGGCAACCCTTTACTCTTGCGGCAACCCCTATATCCAAATCAGTTGAATCAGCATTATAAAAAACTTCAGCGCCTATTTTGTTATTGCTCCAAGTGTAAGTTACAGGCTTGCTTGTACCTTTTATTTGGGCCTTTAAGTAAACCCTATCACCTTTACATACTTGCGTGTCAGCTGCAATGATTTTAATACTAATTGAGTCGCATTGTGCCCATGCCAAAAACATATTAAACGTAAACAGTAAAAGTACACTGGCTTTTTTCATGCTATTTCAATTTTCCTCAAATTTAACTAACCAAGCCTTGGCTAACCAGTTTCTTATAATTAGGCAGATTGGTTAATTATTTTAGGGCTTTTTAGAAGCTGTAAAATCGTAAGCTTGGTAGGTTTTGCTCCATTCTTTTTTACCTTTTTGGTTGTAAATGGTCATGGTCATTTGCCGCTCACCCCACTTACCGCTAAAGTTCAAAATCGCAAAATTTCTGTCGCTCACCAAGGTATTTTTAACCTGATATATATTGCCTTCGTTTTTAGCTACATGTGTACCTGAAGTAAGCGGACTCACCGTAAGGTCTCTCAATGGGTAATTATTAGGTCTCGGTAGCTCAGTAAGCTCGGTGTGGTGCCTATCACCGCTTAAAAATATAATGCCATTTATTTGTTCTTCTTCTATTCGTTTTAAAAAGTAATTGCGTTCTTCTTCATAATTGGCGTAATTCTCGTATTTTTTTGCTGGGTTTAAAATTTGCCCACCTGCTCCAATAATTTTAAAATTGGCTTTGCTGGCTTTAAGATTT
>JBMYOR010000647.1:0-2262 GCA_049599535.1 Bacteroidia bacterium
TGTAATTCCTAAAAATGAATGAAGCTTGGTTCCCTTAAATTCAACTTCATAACCATTGGTCCACCACCGGTCGCCCACTTTTAAGTTTTTCTTTATGCCAAATTTACCTGTTGATGCATGGACGAAAATTGAATCTTTCAGCCAAATAATGCTATCAAAAGTTTGATAAGGATTTCTAATTGAATCTATAACCTTTAAGTAGCAGTCAAAAGGGATTTCTTGGTTTATATTGAAGTAGCCAACGGTTCTATTTTGGTATTCAATTACGGTATCAAGGCTAATGCTTCTAACAAAGGCGTTGCCCGAATCTGATAATTCTGTTCTAAAAAGGCTAGTTTGGTTTTGTTGAAAAGGGGTGTAGTCTTGAGCCTTAATGAATTGAATCCACAAAACAAAGGCAATAAGCATTATTAGTTTTTTCATAAGTCTTAATTTTCATCTAAAGTAATGAAAAGGTTAAAACCTGCAAAAAACCTGATTGACAATAAACCTAAAATTCAGTTGCTTAGAGAGCCCACTCTACGCTTACCCGCTCAATCTCCCAATAACCATCAACACGTTTCATGTAATATTTATGGCCAGCGCAGTGCTCATCGTCTTGATAATACCCCCCTTTTATCACAGCTGTATTATCGTTAATCTGAATCATTTCAGTTATAAAAAAGTAAACAACTTTATCATAAAGCTTTTTTTCTTTACGGTAGTAAAACGATGTTTTTTTAACCTTTGGCCGCACATCTTGTAAGCTGGCCATAAAAGGGCCATCAGGATCTATATACATATGCCTAGCGCAGTGCAAAAAACTAATTATGTAATACTTGCTTTTACGTGGTTTTACCATTTTGTTATTGGCAAATAAATTTCTAAAAGCCAGTTCTGCTAATTCTAGTGAATCTTCAGCATTCATGGTGTCTAGCTCTGCCTTAGTACTACCGCCATCATCGCTAAAGGCGGCGATTACTGCGTCCCAATTTTGAGCTTGGGTAAGTTGAGCACTACCTAAAAGGAAAAGCAAACAAGTAAGTATTATTCTCAAAGCGGGTGTTTGTTAATGGTTATTTGTTATCAGTTTTCAGGAGTAAGTTATCAGTTAAAAGTAACTAGAAATTAGTGACTAGTGATGAGTAATTTGGAAGATCAAATTTCGAAATTCAAAATTCAACATTCATTAGGCTGGTTCTCCTTTCTCTTCCCAAATTTTTACTAGCTCAATGATCATATTCACGGCGCTTTTCATGTCTTGCACACTTACCCACTCAGTTTTTGAATGGAAGCTATGTCCGCCAGCAAATAAATTAGGGCAAGGCAAGCCCATAAATGATAGTTTACTACCATCAGTACCACCACGAATACTACCGCGCATTACTTTCATACCTGCTCTCTCAACGGCTTCAACGGCATAATCCGTTACATGGGGGCAATCATTCAAAATGTTTTTCATGTTGCGGTATTGCTCACTCACCTTAATTTCATAGCTGCTGTTTGGGTAGTTTTTCATTACCGCTTGTGCTATTTCATTAAGTTTATCGGCATGTGCTTTTAGCTCTTCATCTTTAAAAGAACGAAGAATCATGGTAATGCTTGTTTCTTCAATCCCGCCTTTAACCTCGTAAGGATGAACAAAACCTTCTGTGCCTTCTGTAGTTTCAGGGCTCCAAGTTTCTTTTGGTAGCGCGGCCAAAAAGTCACCGGCCATCTTTATTGCGCTTTCTAATCGGCCTTTTGCATAGCCCGGATGTACATTCACTCCGCGGAATATTACTTCGGCACCATCTGCACTAAAAGTTTCATCTTCAACAGAACCGCGGGTTTCACCATCAACAGTGTATCCATATTTGGCACCTAGTTTTTCAATATCAACTTTGTTGGCACCACGGCCAATTTCTTCATCAGGCGTAAATAAGATTCTGATATTACCATGCTTTATTTCAGGGTTTTGCTGAAAGTAATGCACCATATCCATAATCTCGGCCAATCCAGCTTTATCGTCGGCGCCTAAAAGGGTAGTGCCATCGGTAGTCACAATATCATGTCCAATTGAGTTGGCCAATTCAGGGTGTTGCTCAGCTTTGATTACAATGCTATTATCGGCAGGTAGAACTAAATCACCACCTTGGTAATTCTTTACAATTTGCGGCTTTACATCTTTCCCTGTGGTTTCGGGTGAAGTATCTACATGTGAGCAAAAACAAATGGTTGGAATATCTTTTTCGGTATTGCTTGGCAAGGTGGCATAAACGTAGCCCCAATCATCAAGTTCTA
>JBMYOR010000648.1:0-2257 GCA_049599535.1 Bacteroidia bacterium
AGCAACCACTTCAATCCATCCACGGTTTTCATCGCCAATACGGGGTTCTAAAAACATAATTCAATTTGGGCGGCTAAAAATAACACCTTGCTGCATTAAAAGGCAATAAATGGTGAATAACTCAATTAATATCTAATTTACCTATCGATACATTTGAAACTAAAGCAGTACCATAGTTATGCAAAGGGATCAGATAATATTAAAACTTGAACAACATTTACAGGGGCTACATAATGTAATAAAGGCTTACAAAACATCAGAAAACAGTGAGTTAAGTCAACTCGAACTAGCACTTTTTGAGAATAAGCTCATTACTTTTTACGATGAAATTATCAAAATCAGATCAGGCGAAAATTTAAAGTTTGAAAGCAAGGTTGAGATTGAAGATAAAACTGAAAACACCGCAGTAAACCAGATTGACATTGAAAATGAGCCCACAGTCGTTTCAGATATTAAAGCTCAATTTGAGTCTTTAAAACAACAATTTGACGCAAAGGATGCAGAGCCCACCGAACCTTTTATTCAATTTGAAATACAAAATGAAGCACCTGAAGAGCAAATTGACAAAGAAATTGAACACCTAATTGATACTGCTACCGATGAGCTCAAAACCAATGATACGCCAAAACAAGAGCCTGAGTTAGAATCTAATATTGAAGAACTACCTAAAACACCAATTCAGAAGGAGCCAGAAAATGAGGCCAAAACTGCCGAAAAGATTAAAGAGCCTGTACAATCGAACGAATCAATACAAAATACCCAAACTAATGCCGGCAAAACAAAAGATAATGAGGCCAAACCAACATCATTAAATGAGCGTTTGAAAAAAGGGCAAAGTGCGCAAACTTCATTACTTGATAAATTAACATCATCAAAAACCAAAACAGGTTCAACAAAACAAATCTCAGGCAAACCTATCAGAGATTTAAAAAAGGCAATTAATCTTAATCTACAAATCCGATTTCAAAGAGAATTATTTGAAAACGAAAAAAGAGCTTATCGACGAGCGATTGACTTTATAAATAAATGTAATACCTACTCTGAAGCTCGATCTTATATTCAACATGAATTGGCACAAGAATTTAAAAACTGTAAGGAAGGTAACCCCAGTTTTGATGAGTTTATGAGCTTGGTAAAAAGGCGTTTTATTTAAAAACAGATATTAAAAATAGTATTTCATACTAGCGTCCATTTTAATAAAAATAAAGAGTAAAACCGTAAAACCCATTAATGACGATCCGCCATAACTAAAAAATGGCAGCGGTATGCCTATTACTGGAAAAAGCCCCACAGTCATAGCTATGTTTAAAAAAAAGTGCACAAAAATGATTGATACCAAGCCATAGCCATACACTCTGGCAAATCTTGATTTTTGCTGTTCGGCTAAAAATATAGTTCTTATCAATAAAAATAAAAACAAGGCTATTACCCCTATTGTACCTAAAAGACCAAATTCTTCTCCTATTGTACAAAATATAAAGTCGGTTGTTTGCTCAGGCACAAAAGAACCACGTGTTTGTGTACCCTCTAAATATCCCTTACCTGCAAAACCACCTGAACCAATCGTAATTAAACTTTGGTGCACATTATAGCCAATATCATTTCTGTCTTCAATTAGTCCTAAAGTAACTTTAATCCGGTTTTGTTGGTGTAGTTTTAAAATATTTTCAAAAGCAAAATTTACTCCGTATGAAAAAACGGCCAATGTAATGGCTGCCGCCAATGATACCCAAATTATACGCTTTTCGAGTTTAAACAGTAATATTATGGCGACCATAATTACCAGCAAAACACCTAAACTTATTGCCATATATGTAAACCCAATAATAAGTACCGTAATAAATACACCACCCATAATTACAGGCAGCGCAATGAGCCAAGGCGAAAGCCCTTCTCTAAACAAAGCCAAGGCTAGGGCAAAAAATACCAAGGCTGTACCCGTATCGTTTTGTAGTACAACCAAAGCTGCGGGTAAAAGAATAATTCCTATTACAGTAATAAAATCAGTTCGTTTACTCAGGCTCACATTAAAGCCATCAAAATATTTAGCCAATGCCAGCACAGTGGCAAACTTTGCAAACTCAGATGTTTGCCCTAATCTAAAACCGCCTAATACAAGCCATGAGCGAGCTCCTTTAATCTCAGGCGCGGTAAGAAAAGTAATTACCAATAGCACCATTAACCCTGCAAAAAAGTAATAAGCGAAAGTTATAAAAAACCTACCATCAATTAAAAGTATAGCCAATGCCAGTACCAC
>JBMYOR010000649.1:0-2253 GCA_049599535.1 Bacteroidia bacterium
GGTAATTGCGGGGTGCACATCAGCAGTGTTCACTATCTCTACACTTGAAATCTGCCCTTTTGAATCAATTTTAAAATTTACGTGAACCCTCCCACAGTACTTATCGTCTCGGGCTTGCTGTGGAAATGTAACATTTTTTCTAATGTGCATTTCTAACCTATGCTGGTTTAATGCCGTTGTAGTTTTCTTAAATTTAGTTGCAGGGCCTTTTGCATAAAAATGATATGAAATTGCATAGCGTTTTGGTTTCTTATTTTTCCCTTTTTCGTGACTAAAGCTTGCCAAGAACAGTATGAATAGAAAGAAGGAAAAGTGTTTAACCAATGCCATTCTTGAAAAACGTAAACGCTAACTTAAAATTGCTTCAACATCTACCCCACCCCAATTGCCTGAACTCATAAATATTACCGCTTCGCCTGATTTATTTATGGTTTTTAGATAATCAGTAAGCTCTTCTGGTGTTTGCAAAAAGCTCAAATCTTCACGATTAAAAGCTTCTTTGATTTCTTTTTCCGCAAAACTTAGATTTCCTTTTTTCTTCAGCGTTTCGGGGTTTATAAAAACAGCTGCTCTTTTGGCAGGAGTCAAGCTATTGGCATAATGCGGGAGAAACTCTTTCTTTAAACTGCTAAAAGTATGCAGCTCAAGTAGAGCAACCGATTCAAGCGCTGGAAACTGATCGTTTATCGCTTTTACCGATGCTGTTACTTTACTTGGAGAATGCGCAAAATCTTTGTACAGCACATATTCTGGTGTATTTACTAAACATTCTAACCTGCGACCGGCACCTTCAAAAGTGCTCATGGCTTTGAAGAAATCTTCGGCAGAAATGCCAATTTCTTCGCAAACCAACCTCGCCCCTTCCATGTTTTGCAAGTTGTGTTCACCTATTATTTTCAGCGGAGTTTTTAATCCATCATGTTCTACCTCAGTCTCCCCTTCATTTAGCTTATAATTTGGCGTATCGTAAGGTTTAATGAAAAGATCTGGTTTAAACTGATCGTTCACAATTCTATCTAAGTGTTCATCGCCAACATAATAAACCAAAGCGCCGTGGTTTTGGTCTTCTATTAGTTTTCTAAACTGATCTACGTAGCCATCAAAAGTTGGAAATACGTTGATGTGATCCCATGCAATTCCGGTAATCATGAGCACTTGCGGTTTGTACCAAATAAACTTTGGTCTAAGATCAATTGGCGATGTTAGGTACTCATCACCTTCAAGCACCACAATTGGCGCGTCAGATAGCTTTACGCTGTCTTCAAATCCATCAACCGAACTGCCCACCATGTAATCAAAATCTTTTCCCATTTCATTCAAAACGTGCATTACCATTGACGTAGTGGTGGTTTTACCATGGCTGCCTGCAATTACAATTCGCGTTTTGTCTTTACACTCTTCGTAAACGAATTCAGGAAACGACGAAACCTTTAAACCCATTTCTTGCGCCTTTAGCAGTTCAGGATTATCAACCTTGGCATGCATACCTAAAATAATGGCATCCAAATTATTGGTAATGTTATTGGTGTTCCAACCTATATCTTTTGGCAGCAATCCATGCTTTTCTAATCTAGACTTTGAAGGATCGAAAATGATATCATCGCTGCCTGTTACTTCATGACCTTTTTTATGAAGGGCAATGGCCAAATTATGCATTATGGCGCCACCAATGGCTATAAAATGGATTTTCATGTTTACGAATATCGGTGTCATTTTTCAAGGACTTTGATGAAATATGAACATCAGCAAAACCTAACAAACCTGAACTAAACTGCATCAAATGGTAATTTCAATGTTCCGCGAGTTTTAACGAATGATTGTTTACTTGTCTTATTCTGTAAGACTTTATTGCTTTAAAAGGGTTTTAAAGGCACTATTGCATTACATAACTCATTTAATGAAAACTTTTATATCGCTTTTTTTAGCAATGCTAAGCCTTACGGCGTTTGCGCAAGAAAAACTATTTGAGCTCACCCAGTCTAGTGGTGTAGAAACCGCTTATGCGTTTGAAAAAACAAACAAAGGCGATATTATTTATGCCTACGGTAGCAATGGCAAAACAGATTTTTTAAAAACAGAGATTCCACTTATTAATGAAAACAATCAGGTAATTATTACTTCAATTAATAAAGATAATGAGCTCAATTGGTTTCAGACTATTTATAACGATTCGCTAAAAGGAGGCGTTAGGTGCACCGATGTTTTTGTTGATGATGGCTTTATTTACGTTCTTGGCTTTGGAAACGGTCGCCT
>JBMYOR010000650.1:0-2242 GCA_049599535.1 Bacteroidia bacterium
GTGTTTATCAAAAGAGAATGCTCAACCAAATGACAAACTAGCTTTGGATTTTTTCCAATTCATGCTTGAGTTGTATACAGTAATACTGGATGTCATTTCATGAAATTAAAAATATTTGGTTCTTAGCTTGCTCGGCGGCTATTTCAATGTCTTTTTCACGTTTCAC
Organism: Bacteroidia bacterium; assembly: GCA_049599535.1. GTDB lineage: Bacteria > Bacteroidota > Bacteroidia > CAILMK01 > JACPUW01 > JACPUW01. The sequence goes on from JBMYOR010000650.1 coordinate 167, forward strand.
CTTTTCGCCTTCAATTTTCGCTAGGTCTTGACTCATTTTTTGAGTGTAGATTTCTTGCACATTTTCTATTGCCAAGTTCATGTACTCGAGACCTTGTGCTGCATAGCCGTGGTTGGTTAATGCACGTGCCGAAGAAGTTAAAAAACGAGTATAATCATGCGGAACAAGTTCGTTTTTGGCCTTATCATTTAACAGTTCAATTAGTTCTAATGCATTACTCGCATTATACTCTTTTTGAAATTTGAGCACAAAAGGGTGCTCAGGTTTAAGTTTAGAAAGGTAAATGAGTTTATGGTTGGCTGTAATAGCCGATAGCGTAGGAATTTGCTCAAGGTCGGCAATAATGGCTTCAATTTGCTCTTGTTCGGTGGCGTCTCTTAATAACCCTTGAAGCCATAGCTCTACCACAGAGTAGGTGTACTCACTATAAAAGCTCACCTGGGTTACAAGGCTATAGGCTTCCTGCGCTGTTTTTAAAAACAAATCGTACTCTTTATTGGAGTTGTAACATTTTGCTAAAAAATATGTGCTTATTATAATTTGGTTAGAATCGTTGATGGTTTTGGCATAATCAAGGGCCTTTTTACAATCTTCAATAGCAACTTGAAATTCGCTTTTAAACACGTGTAGAATCCCAGCATTGATATAAGCTGCCGATAGACCTTTGTTTTGAACCCACTTATCAGTACTGTTTTGTGAGTAGTTAATTATTATTTGATTAATGCTGTCAGATTTTTGAAGCGAACTTAAGGTTCTGTAAGCCAGGGCTATATTGTTTAGGTAATCAATATAAAAAGTGTCGTTTGTAGTTAGGTTGTTCTCAATTTTTTCACCGAGCAGCTCATACTTTTTAAGCAGTTCTTCATTTCCCATTAGAGAATTTCCGTTTACTAACCAATATGCGATTAAATCACTAAAATTATAGTTTTGCTTAAGGATGTTTTGGTAGCTCAGCGCATCGGATTTGTAAACCGTGAATTTTTCAATGGGTACAGGCTTGCCCCATTCTTGATTGTAAATGTACTCAACTAAAGAGTCTAAAATGGCTTGCTCCTTTATTTCGGCATCAGTGTTTTGAGCCAAAACGGGTTGTGCAATTAGCAATGCAAACAGTGCACAAAAGATTCGGATAATAGACCTTAACTCAAACATTTTGTGAATCTAAAAATCTTAGGTTTGGTTAATAACTGATTTTCTGGATTAAAAGCTTTATTTCTCCATCAATAGCGAATAAACCATTGGTAATTTATCTGCCAAGTGTTTTATCCTAAACTTTCCTTTCTCAAACTCTTCGGTATGAGAAAAACAATCGTAGGGCGAAAAGTCAAATTCTTGTAAATCTTTTAGGGTCAGACCTTCTTTTAGTAGAGCGCCTATTACTTCTGCCATGCCATGATTCCAACTCACATTTTTAGTGTTTATTGATTCTGCACCATCGGTGTAGGTGCCTTCATCGTCAACTATGGCATCGCTATTAAAATAGCGGTATTTAATAGTCTTGAAATCTTCGTCCATCATCCACACTGCAGGGTGAAACTCGGCAAATACAAACTGCCCACCTGGCTTTAAGAATTGATTTACCAAAGCCGCCCATTTATTAATATCAGGTAACCAACTTATGGTTCCGTAACTGGTGAAAACAATATCGAATTGCTCGTTTAAGTGCTTGGGTAGGTCATACACATTGCAACAGATAAATTCTGTATTGGTGCCACAGGTTGTGGCCAATTCGCGCGCCTTTTCAACTGCACGATTGCTCAAATCAACGCCAACAGCCTTTGATGCTCCCATTCTACTCATTGAAATGGTGTCTTGGCCAAAATGACACTGCAAGTGTAGAACTGATTTTACTTTGATGTTTTGCAGATATTGTAGCTCAATATCATTTAGTGAATTTCTACCTTCAATAAAGGTTTTATTATCGTAGAATTCAGAATCAAAATGTACTTCAGTACGTTTATTCCATGATTCTTTGTTGATCTGGGCAAAAGATTTTGAGTAGTCCATTTTGGTTGTTTGTGCAATTATATGGCTTGAACATCAATTGGTAGTTTCTAGTTTAAAAATCTGGCTGGG
>JBMYOR010000651.1:0-2238 GCA_049599535.1 Bacteroidia bacterium
TAAAAATAGTTTTGTCTAATTTTAAATTAACAATTCCAGAAGATACTTGTAAAAAATTACTTAAATTTTTTGGTGGTAATTATGATAGAACATTTAGATTTCTATTATCTGAATCATATTTAAAACCCAAATGCGATAGGCAAATAATATAATGGCAGCCTTGAGCTTTAAGCTCTTGCACCATCTCATTGGCATTGGCAATTGGATCATTATAAACTGTTTCGGCATAAAGCTTATCAGGAACCAAGTTTTGGAGTTCAATACCCAAGCCAAATACTCCAACTTTAATGCTACCTTTTTTAATGATCTTATAGGGTTTAAACCGATCTTTCAAAATCGTTTTTGAGAAATCGTAGTTTGCATTTACAAAATCGAATTTGGCATTTGGCAGCATTTTATTCAAACCCTCTAGTCCATTATCAAAATCATGATTGCCAAGCGTTGCCACATCATAGCCCATTTGGCTCATAAGTTTAAATTCAACTTCGCCTCCAAAAAAGTTGAAATATGGAGTTCCTTGAAAAATATCTCCTGAATCGAGTAAAAGCACATTTTCTGACTCCGCTCTAATTTTCTTTATCAAGGTAGCTCTGCGTGCCATACCACCAAGGCCCGCATTTCTACCTGCATTTGCCGGAAAAGGCTCAATACGCGAGTGCATATCATTTGTATGCAAAATGGTAAGCCTTTTACTTTTAGGAACACAAGACTCCAATAAAGATGAACCCAAAGCGATTCCTGCTCCAATTGCTAAACTACTTTTAATAAATTCTTTTCTTTTCATTCTGTTAGTTTAAAGGTTCTAGGTTAAAGTTTAAAGTCACTTTGAATTTTAAACTTTAAACTACAAACTCATCTTTACCCTCCCATCAATTTTGGGCACCAAAGTATCTTTCTTATCAGCGGAGTTTGCTTTGATGTAATCAATAATCATATCACGGCACTTATAATCAGTATCATAAACTGGGCTAATATTCTTAAAAAATGAATGGCCGCCTCCCCCACCAGCCAAGTAATCTGATATAGAAACCCTATAGGTTTTATTTTCATCAAATGGTTTATTGTTAATTATAATGTCAGTAGCTTTTTTATTGCTTGCTATGGTGTAAGTAGCGCCAGCAATGCAATTACTCTTGCGTTGGGCGGCATTATCAAAAAGTTGTTGAACCAAATTACCCTCAATTTCTAACACCCACATTTCATTATCAAAAGGCATAAGCTCATATATATTTTGCACGGTAATATTACCTTTTCTAATGGGGGTACGTAAGCCTCCGTGATGGTTAATTACTGCCAAATCTAAACTGTTATCAAACACCTTTTTAGTTTGCACAAGTAATAAATCCGCCACAAAATTGCCTAAAGTTGACTCCCTTGATTCGCCACAATTATTATTAAACTCATTTGCAGCAAAACCAATTACTGTATTCATTTTTGCTTCTAGCTCCTTTTTATACGGGGCAATTGCACGTTTTATATCGGCACTAGCAACTATTGCTGAATCTAACGGTTGCGCTTTTATTGGATTTACTGATTTTTGATTAGCACTTTGGGTACAACTTGACAAGCTCCCTAAAATTATAAAAACACAATAAACCGGCCACAACAAATAGCTGCTAATATGCACTTTATTAATCTCTATATTATTTCTACACATTATTCATCACATTTATTATAGCAATCAAGTACCAATATCAATAAAAAAACGCAAATAATTGATCTTTTAATTTTGCATTAGACTTGAGCATTGCTTCCATTTATTTGTTGGCCCGAAAAGTACAACGAAGTCTCTACCAACACAAAAATCATTTAGCTAAAAACTAAGATTGGCATAGTGACTTAATTTTTGCTCTAGAATAAAGCAAATTGATAACAATGGCTTAATGTCAATCATAAGTTGTAATTCTATTAACTGGAGCTGCTCCACATTAATTGGGCTCTTTTAATTTAAACACGGTTATGCAGCATTAACCTTAACAGTTTTAAAAAAAAATATTCCTAAAAGCCTAAAAGCCAAAAAGGAAACAAGTGGAGATTTGGAAGTATTGAATATTTATAAAAAAATTGCACTTCCATAACAAATAATGTATTTTTTTGAAGAGGATTAATTTTGTTTGTTTTTTTAAGATGTTAACGAATCCATGTTTTTACACTTGAAACGAGTGTAAATTGGTTTGAATGAGACATTTGAAAGTTGATGCGTCAAAAAGACCAAAATAGATAGTAATTAGTAAAGAC
>JBMYOR010000652.1:0-2233 GCA_049599535.1 Bacteroidia bacterium
AAATATATTTATACCGATTTCAGATTTAATAAGTATTTTTATAATAACTATCGGATCATTTTTATACTTATTTTTTTTTATTTATGGCCAAAGCCTTTTTGCGCAAAACCTAAAGGGTAAGGTGGTAGATAAAAGCTCCAACGAACCCATAATTACGGCCAGCATTTTTTGGCAAGGCAGCTCTACCGCGGCAACTACCAATGTAAAAGGTGAATTCGAAATTGAAGATCTCAAGCAATTTGACTCGTTAGTGGTGAGTTTTGTGGGTTTTAAAACCAAAACCATACTCAGAAAAAATATAAATGGTTATTTAAACATTAAGCTTGAAAGTAATACAGGTTTAGGCACTGTGGTAATTGAAGAAAAGGTAAATTCAAAGCAAAAGCTATCGATTGAAACTGGATTAGTTGAAAAAATTAGCAGCCGAGAACTTAAAAAAGCAGCTTGCTGCAATTTGAGCGAAAGCTTTGAAACCAATCCATCAGTTGATGTGAATTTTGCCGATGCAATTTCAGGTGCTAAGCGTGTGCAATTATTGGGGCTCGATGGTATTTACTCGTTAATTACCCTAGAAAACATACCTGAAATTCGCGGCCTTTCGGCTTCATACGGTTTATCATCTATACCTGGGCCTTGGATAGAGTCAATACAACTCGCAAAAGGAGTTGGCTCTGTAATTAATGGCTTTGAAGCTATTACGGGTCAAATTAATGTTGAACTTAAAAAACCAATGGCTGCTCCAAAGTTTCATATCAACTCATATGTAAACAGTTTGGGTAGGTATGAAACCAGCATAAATGGTCAATTTAAAGTAAGCGATAATTTAAGCACCATGCTGCTAATACACGGCAATACCATGCAAAATGCGGTAGATGCCAATGCCGATAATTTTATTGATGTGCCCATGATAAACCAATTTACGGGCACTAATAGATGGCAGTATTATAACGATAAAATTGAAAGTCAGTTTGGGGTTGAATTTTTTACCGAAGAGCGCCAAGCAGGCGAAGTAGGTTTTAATAAATCAGATTCTATTTCTCAATTTAAGCCATGGGGATTATGGGTAAAACAGCAGCGTTTTAAAGCCTATGCCAAGGTGGGTATTTTACCTACCGATGCGCGACCAAACCGTAGTTTGGGTATAATAAATCGCTACTCAACTTACCGGCAGCAATCTCAGTATGGACTAAAAGAATACGATGGTGTAAACAACTATTGGTACACCAATGTAATTTTTCAAGATCAATTATTCTCTAGATTTAACACCATTAAGCTTGGCGGAGGCTTTTTTATTGATGATTACCAACAAAGTTTTACTGATGGTTTAAATTCTAGAACCGAACCCGTGGGGCTAAATCGTACCGAGCAATCTGCGGGCTTGTTTGCCGAGTATACTTATGATCCAAACATTAGATTTACCTTAATTGCAGGTAGTAGGGTTGATTACCATAACATGTTTGGTGCTTTTGCAACACCAAGGTTGCATTTACGCTATAAGCTCCGAAAAAACCTTACTTGGCGCCTTGCGGCGGGGTCGGGGCAGCGCACACCCAATGCCTTGGTTGATAATTCAAGAGTAATGGTGAGTTCAAGGCAAATAGTTTTTCAAAAAGATTTGTTGCAAGAGAAAGCATGGAATTTTGGAACCAGCTTTGTTTGGGATTTTGAAATTAAAAAAAGAGAAGCATCAGTTACACTTGATGTTTTTCATACCGAATTTGAAAACATGCTAATGATGGATATGGACGCCAACTTACAGCAGCTTACCTTTTACAATCAATTTGGACGATGCTACTCATCGGTAGCACAGGTTGAAGCCAATTATGAGCTGCTTAAAAGGTTAGATTTAAGGGTTTCGTATAAGGTACAAGATGTAAAGTCAACATTTGTTGAATCAGGACTAAGAGCTGTGCCTTTTGTGGCTAAAAACAAGTTTTTGGCCAATATGGGTTACAGTACTAAAGGCCGCCGTTGGAGCTTTGATATTACAACACTTCGAATTACGCCAGGCAGGCTTGCCGAATCAATTGATGTTTCAGGTTTTGATGAACCAAGGCCATTTTGGCGTGTAAACGGTCAAGTAACCTTTAAATTTAAAACTTTTGAAGCCTACTTAGGTGGCGAGAATTTAACCGGATTTACTCAAGATAATCCTATTATATCAGCACAAAGCCCGTTTAGCGAAACTTTTGATGCAGCCAATGTTTGGGCTCCGGTTTATGGCAGAATTATT
>JBMYOR010000653.1:0-2230 GCA_049599535.1 Bacteroidia bacterium
GTTTTAATAGAAGAGACTGCTGAAAAGCTTAAGCTCTCGTGCCCATATGTGAGAAAATATGGGGTTAATATTTCCTTCGGCCGCTTGGAGGCGTAAGCCTTCAAGCGCCTTTTCCATTTGGGCTTTACCTTCTTTAATGTTTCCCAATTTTAATTAATTTGACTTGAAATTAAGACACAACCCTTAAAACCGACTGAAACTCCACTGAACAAATCACCATCTTTCATCATCTACAAGATATTAAAAAGCATATTGACACTGCTATTTATCAAAAAGCGAAGCCAATCCTTTTTCTGATGGACTACAAATTCCGCGTTCGGTAATTAAACCGGTTACCAGTTTGGCAGGGGTTACATCAAAGCCAATATTATACCCCCTTGTACTTTCAGGGCAAATAAGCACTTGCTTTATTTCGCCATTATGTTTTCCCTGCATGAATCTAATCTCATCATCAGTTCTTTGTTCTATTTCAATTTCATTTAAACCATCGCTAATGTTCCAATCAATGGTTGATGATGGCAAACACACATAAAATGGTACATTATTATCATTTGCCGCCAAAGCTTTTAAATAGGTTCCTATTTTATTGGCTACATCGCCAGTTTTAGTAACTCTATCGGTGCCTACAAAGCAAATATCTACCTTGCCATGTTGCATTAAATGGCCACCGGCATTATCTACAATTAAGGTGTGTGGCACATTGGCTAGCCCCAATTCATACGCAGTAAGATTTGCCCCTTGATTTCTCGGGCGTGTTTCATCTACCCAAACATGCACATTTATGCCCTGCAAATGCGCTTGATAAATGGGTGCCGTTGCGGTTCCCCACTCAACCACAGCCAAACTGCCGGCATTGCAATGGGTTAAAATATTTACGGGTTCACCATTTTTATTATCGGCAATCTGTTTTATTAAATCAAGGCCATACTCACCTATTTTTCGGCAAACTTCTACATCTTCTTGCATAATTTTAACCGCATTATGCCAAAGTACTGTAGGTAATGATTTATTAAATCCATGCTTTTGTGCCAAAGCCATTTGATGGTTAACAGCCCACATCAGGTTAACGGCAGTAGGGCGTGTTTGCTTTAAAAAGCCTGCTTTCTTTTTTAAGCATGTCTCTCCATCATTGTGTTTTAGCGATTCTATAGCTGCAAAATACATCCCAAAAGCAGCAGTAACACCAATTAATGGAGCACCCCGAACTTCCATATCCATTATGGCGCGTTCGCAATCTCTAGTAGATTTTAAATCATTTACTTTTGATTGGTGCGGTAAAAAACGCTGATCAATAATTTGGATAAAAGGCTGTTCGCTTTCTTTTATCCATATGCTCCTAGGTATTGGATTTTTCAAAATGCTTGAATTAAAAATAATAAGTTCAAAGTTCAATTAAAACTTGTTTCATAGTGAGTTGTTAAGCCAATTACTTTTATGAAAGATTTTGTTTGCATAGGTTGGGATGTAGGTGGCATGCATGGTGCTAACAATGCATTGGCCATAATTAAAACATCGCCAGATAAAATTATAACGCTTAAGAGCTTTAAAAAGCCAAAGTCGGCCGAATCGCTTGCACAAAACATTGCTGCTGAGATTATTAGCATAGCAAATACATTTGAAACCACGCTGCTTGCCATTGATGCGCCATTGAGTTTTCCCAATAAATTTATTGAGCAAATGCAAAACCTAAATTGCATAAAACCGCTCGACTTTAGCACTCAAATGCAAAACCCATTGGCATATAGAGCAAGTGAAAGCTACTTATTTAGCAAAACTAAAAAGAGGCCACTTTCATCAACTTTTGATCAATTAACAAGCTTAACGCTGTTGGTGCAACGCGTATTTCAGATTTTAAAGGATGAACATAAAAATATAAAACTTTTGCCATTTGACAGCCAAAACATTGGGCTCGGCATTAACGCTTTTGAGTGCTATCCTGGTAATTTAAAAACTGGCAAAACAGAGCGGACTGAGCAAATTGAATTTTGGAAATACGCCCATATCTATTTGCCTAAAACCGATGGCGAGCATGAAAAAGACGCCCTGCTTTGCGCCCTTTTTGCAGCTTTTGAAATGGAAAAACCTGAAGCACATCGTTTTAATATTGAATCAGATTTTAAGGATAAAGCAAGTTTAGAAGGCTGGATTTATGGTTTTTATTAATGAACGCAAATTTTTAGTTGATTAAAAAACCTCAGATTATAATTGTTTTTTGATTACCCTTTAAGCT
>JBMYOR010000654.1:0-2224 GCA_049599535.1 Bacteroidia bacterium
TTGAATCCGATGGCTCAGAAATAAACATTAGTAATAGTTATAATATTACCGAGTTAGCTTCTTGGACAACAACCGATAAAATTAGTACATTAGGAATTAAAATAGTAGATTATAATCTAACAATAGATTGAAAAAAAAGGCCGCAATCGAGCCCTTTTTTATTTTTACTACCTAAAAAGCACGTAGTTAATTCCAATATTTCCGTAATCAAAAAAGTCCTTTCTTTCATTTGGATAAACAACTGCATTTAGCACGCCTATTTGTCCAAAAGCCTTTAATCGCTTGTAATTCCAAAATTCAAGACCAATTGTAAGGTAAGGGTCATATAATATTTCATCATTTTCTGAAAATAAGATAAGTTGTGCGCCTACGAACAATCGGGCATTGTAATGAGCTGACCTTGAAACCGAAGTTGAAGTCCAGCTGAGTGTGGGCTTCACATATCTTTTGTATTTTTCAAAAACCGTATATCGTAAGTTGTATTTGAAAAAAGGAATTTCTGAGAAACTTTGGTTAACTGAAATTCTATGTTCTAATTTCTTCTTAGCAAAAGAGAAGCCTGCACCAAGATAGTAGTTGGTTATTAGTTCATTGCCCAAATGTCCAAACTCTGTAAAAAATGTAATCTCTTTTTTATCGTGAGAACATCGTGTTCCACATTGAAAGCATTGAAATGAATCACATCTGTAGATTGGAGAGCAGCTCGGTTTAAATCTAGTAACGGTTGGTATGTTGTTTTCAAAAGTCATAGCTTCAGTGTAGGCGTAAAAGCTTTTACTCCCTCCAGCACTGTCATTTTCAGTCCAGTTTAACTTTTTACTTGTATTGCAGCCGAAGTAATATTCAGTGTTTTGTTCAATAAAATCAGCCGGTACCCGATAATCTATTTTTCTCATTTGCCATGGTAGCCTTCGGTATTGAAGATACTTCATAACATGGCCGTCAGCTACCAAAAATGTATCAGGTCGTACTTGCTCATTTGCAATAAAACCTTCGGTACAGCGGCCACAAGGCTCTTTGCCAATGGTAAAGATTTTATGAAGCTTGTAGCTTTCAAAAGGAATATCGGCGGTGTATCTTCTTTTTCGCCACCATAGCTTGCCTGTAATTTTCATTTCAAAGTCAACTTCTTGCTTTTGAAAAACGCCAAGTGTATCAAACCAACCGTAATAATAGATTTGGCTTCTTTCAAAATCCGATTTCGGAAGTGATTCAATGGTTAAACGAACTTTCTTGTTTTCTTCTTTTCCTATAATTTTCTTTATTGAATTGTACAGGATTTGATAAGCCAAATAATAGCAAATGGTATCTCTCTTTTTCTCTACAACAGAATCAACTTTTGGTTTTAAATGCACAATAATGCTTACTCTTCGCGAAGTGCCAAAATGATCATCGTTCATTTCACCCTTAGAAAAAGTTCTGTAAGGAATTGAATCTCTTTCATTTTGCTTTTTGAAGTAGTTAGCGCAGTTTTTGGCTCTTTTTCTGGCCAAAATTTTATTCAAAAATGCAGGGCCTGTGGTATCTGCCATACCCACAAACCAAACACTGTCAATAGACGATCTTTTGTGCAAAAATGGAATGTTATCTATTGAAGCCTTTGATTCAGCGTTTAAATAAGCTAAGCCAAAATCAAAAAACACATTAAAGGTATCTTGGGCCTTGAGTGATGAAAACGAAAAGGCAATTAAAAAGGTGAATGTAATTCGAGCTGTAAACTTTAGGAACATCAACTACTCTTCAGGATCAACGTATTCAGTCCCAAAGTCAGGTGCATCTTTTGGTTCAAAGTCCGTTCTAATAATTTGAAATGATGTTCTTCTGTTTTCTTGATGCTGAGCGTCGGTGCAATCAAGTCCTTTGCCTTCTTCACCTTCGCATGCGCAATCATTAAGCAGTTTTGTTTCGCCGTAACCTTTGGCCACCATGCGGTCTCTACTAATTCCTTTACTAATAAGGTAATTCACGCAGCTTTCGGCACGGCGCTGACTCAAATCTTGGTTATAATCAACCGAGCCTCGGCAATCGGTATGGCTACTCAATTCTACCACTAAGTAATAGTGAATTTTAAGGCTGCTGGCCAATGAGTCTAATATTTCTTTGCTTGCCGCTCTTAAATCGGCTTTGTCAACATCATATAATATGCCTTCAATTTCAATTTCGTCAACCGCCCATTTTTCTAGATAGAAGTCTTGTGTGTACTTTTCTTGAAAATTGAGTCCAC
>JBMYOR010000655.1:0-2216 GCA_049599535.1 Bacteroidia bacterium
TATTGTAGATATAACCAATTATGTAATGCACGATTTAGGGCAACCCCTACATGCTTTTGATTTAAGTCAAATTAAAGGCAACAAAATCGTAGTTCGTAGATCAGAACTGAATGAAACTCTAACCACACTTGATGATATTGAACGTAAATTAGATGGTACTGAGCTTCTTATATGCGATAATGAAAGAGCATTAGCATTTGCTGGTGTATTGGGCGGTTTAGATTCAGGAATTAATGAGAATACAACAGATGTGCTTATCGAATCGGCCTATTTTAATCCTTCAGTAGTACGTAGAGCTGCTAAAAAGCATCAAATTAGTACAGATGCTTCATTTAGGTTTGAGCGCGGTGCTAATTATAATATTACTGTTCAGGCAATGAATTATGCCGCAGAATTAATGGAAGAAATTGCGGACGGAAGAGCTGATGAAAACATTAATGATGCTTATTTAAATCAAATTGAACAACCAATTATTGATCTTAACTTAGAATACCTTTACACAGTTATTGGTGAGAAAATTGACAAAATTGAAATAATTGATATTTTAGAAAGGTTAGAATTTGATGTAAAGGATAATGGTGAAACGCTCAAAATAACTTCGCCAAGTAGTAAACCTGATGTTACAAGACCTATTGATGTAGTTGAAGAAGTATTAAGAATATATGGATATAATACCGTTGATTTTGATGAGCGGATGACTATTTCAATACCATCTAATAAAAAAGGGGCTTCAAAAGCGCTTTTTTCAAAAGTGGGTTCAATTTTAAACGGTGAAGGGTTTTCTGAGATTAAATCATCGCCTTTTACAAACGCGCTCGACGAAAAAGGAATAGAGATACTAAATCCTTTAAGTGCAGAAATGACTCATCTAAGAGCAAGTCATATTCAATCAGGGCTATCATCTATTGCATACAATATTAATCGTCAACAAAAGAACGTACGTTTTTACGAAATAGCCAACGAGTATGCTGTAAATAATGGTGAATATAAAGAAAACCAAACCCTTACTATATGGCTAACCGGAAACGACTTAGTAGAAGATAGTTGGAATTTGAAAAATAGAAAAAGTAGTTTTTTCACATTAAAGTCAGTGGTTTCTAAGTTGTATTCAGGTTTAAACTTAAAGCATTCACCATTACAAGCTCATTTTGAAGGTGATTGGTTTTATGGTTTAGTTGATAAAGAAAACAGCTTACGAATGGGGAGGTTAAATGAAGAATTATGCCATGCAAATGATATTGATGAACCCGTTTTTGTAGCACAAATTCAATTCAAATCATTGTTGCATAAGTTTTCTAAGCAAAAAATTAGGTTTAATGAGCCAAGTAAGTTTCCGCAAATGGTGAGAGACCTTTCATTTGTAATTGATGAAAAAATTAAATACCAACAAATTGAAAAGGCTGTTAGCACTGCAAAAACTAAGTTTTTAAAGCAAACTTCTTGTTTCGATTTATATAAAGGTAAACCACTTGATTCGGGGTTTGCATCCTACGCGTTAAGGTTTACATTTGAAAACAAAGACAAAACTTTGAATGACAAACAAGTTGAATTTGAAATGGGCAACATTTCAAAGTCTTTAGAGTCAATTGGTTGTCAAATTAGAAAGTAATTATGAAAGACAAACTTTCGGCAATTGAGCAAAAAATAATGGCCTTAGGCAATGCGTATAATCGATTAAAAAACGATAATAACAGAATGCGTGTTGAAGCCGATGTGCTGCGCAAAAGATTGGCCGGACAAGAGCAGCTTATAAAAGAGTTAGAGAACAAAAACGTACATTTGCACATCGCCAAGTCTGAAGAAGTAGATTCTGATGAAGGCGATAACTTGAGAAAGAAAATAGACCAATACATTAAAGAAATAGATAAATGTATTGAGCTGTTAAATAGCTGATGGTATTGTAATGAATGATGAAGTCTCAATAAAGGTCAAAATAGCCGACCGCGTTTTTCCAATTAAAGTGTCAACTAGCGAAGAGCTTTTTGTTAGAAGAGCGGTTAAGAATTTAGATCAGAAAATTAAAGAGATTAGGTCACAGTTTGGTATAAAAGAGTATAAAAACCTTCAAAATTTAATAAAAAGTCTAAGAGGCTGTTTAAATTTTGTTTTTGATGCTGAAAAAGCTAGATTTTTTGTTCAAATTGATACTTTTTTGAGTGGCATAGCACCGCTACGGCTCGAAAAAAAGGGAAAATTTGAGCGGAAAAGATGCTTTT
>JBMYOR010000656.1:0-2213 GCA_049599535.1 Bacteroidia bacterium
CGGCAAGAGGGCTTCCCAATACCGAATAACTTGGGAAAATATGTCCGATCTGAGGGACTCGTTGAAACGTCGTAGTTCCCCCAGTCCCTAATGGTTGAAGATATTGCCCGTTGCAAACTAAAGGCGGGTAGGGCAGGCACCTCAGGCGGTAGGTAGTCGTTCGATGTACCTTCGCCTCTAATTGCTGCAAGGGGTATTATTAAATCCCCTATTTGATTTTTCTTTTTTAAACCGCCGCACTTGCCCAAAAACAATACAGCTCTTGGTTTTACTGAGCTTAAAAGGTCCATTATTATTGCAGCATTTGGGCTACCCATTCCAAAGTTTATAAGCGTAATATCATTATGGGTTACGCTAGGCATATTTTTATTAAGCCCTAAAATTGGTTCGTTGGTCAGCTCCGAAAAAATTTCGAGGTATTTTCCAAAATTGGTGAGTAAAACAAATTTCCCGCATTCATCAGGTTCAAGGCCAGTATATCTAAAAAACCAGTCGTAAACTATTTCGTCTTTTGTTTTCATATTATTAATGTAGGCGTTTTGACCCTTGCAATTAAAAAAATTAGTACAAGGCTAAAATAATTGTTTGAATATACACCGTAGTTTTGCCCAATATGTTTCAAAGAAGCCTTGTATTTGTTCTAATGGTTTTTGCCCTAAGTTTTTCGGCAAAAGCCCAAGATTTTGAAGAGAAAACGGTGAATATAGGTAATGTAGGCCTAAATGTTACCAATGTAGGAACCTTGGGTAGGCCCAATGTTAGAAACACTCCAGATGGTGCTCCATCAATGGAATATCCTATAAACTCGGGTATTGAGCATTTATTTGAAGGTGGGCTGTGGATTGGTGCTCAAGTAGATGGCGAGATTCGTGTGTCAACGTCGGCAGTTGATGCAGCAAGTGGTTACAGTACCGGTCGCTCCGGATTCGAATTCACATCTTTAAGTTCAATCACAGAGAGATCAACATTAACCAGTAGTGATTTTTTCTCAGGAGCTGCAATCTCTCACCAAGATATGGTTGTAAAGGTTACAGATTCTAATGTTTTTGTGCCAGGGTCAGGTATTCCAATTGGCTCACATGAGTATCCGCTAAACGCGGTGGTAACTCAAGAAACATATGCATGGAATTATTCTTTTGCAGATTTTTTTGTAATTGTGAATTACGAAATTAAAAACGAAAGTAACGAACGTTGGGACTCAGTTTATTTTGGCTTTTGGAGCGATATGATTGTGAGAAACGTAAATGTTACGCAAGATGGCGGTGCTGCTTTTTTTAACAAAGGTGGAGCAGGTATTTTAAAAGATGAAACCAGCTTTTATGTGTATCAAGTTATAGGAGATGATTTGGCTTACACACAATCATACGGAGCCGCTAGAATTTTAGGGGTTGAGTGGAACAATGAGTTTCTTCACCCAAACAACAGCCAAAGGTTTATTGATTTGGGCTATAAAGCACCACAAGTAGAGTATAACTTTTGGGAGTATAATTCAACCACTGGGCTAACTGTTTTTCCATCAAATGATAATGCAAAGTATGCGGTGCTTAAACAATCAATGGGCAACGCAATCGCAAATTATGAAGAGAGATTAAAGCTTGCCAGTAATAAAATTCAATTGATTTCAATTGGGCCAATTCCATCAATTGAGCCTGGAGAAAAGGCAAATTTTGTAGTGGCACTTGTTTGTGCAAAACAGCTCGACGATGCAAATGCTACGGCCACAACTGATACCGAACCTGCTAGAAAGGAACTAATGGAGCACCTTGAATGGGCGCACCGAACTTACATTGGCGAAGATGTAAATGAAAATGGACTACTTGATGAAGGTGAAGATTTAGATGATGATGGTAAGCTCGATAAGTATATTTTACCAGAACCACCCAGAGATCCTAAAGTAAAGTTTGTACCTTCAAGTAATTCGCTTGATATTTATTGGACTGATAATTCTCTTGAATCAATTGATCCAATTTCAAAAAAGAAGGACTTTGAGGGCTTTAAGCTTTACAGAAGCAATATTGGCGACGATAAAAACCTTGATCTTATTGGGGCATCTAATTTGATTGCACAATGGGATTCGGCTGGTAATGCCGTTGGCTTTAATAATGGATTTGAAGAAATTAAACTTAACGAACCCGTTACAATTGACAGTGTTACTTATCAATTTCATTACAGACTCAATGGATTGGTAAGCGGGTGGCAGTATATGTTTATAC
>JBMYOR010000657.1:0-2213 GCA_049599535.1 Bacteroidia bacterium
GCGCAAAAATTCACCTATCAGATGAGATTGATTTGATGCAAGAAGAGCTTATGGAGAAAATACATTATTGTCATGAGCTGTTGATTAAAGAGGGACTACCTGTGATTTCTGAAGGAGATGTTGCATTTTCAAACTTAGCCGGCGTGCCTGAAAATTGAGTTTGAATCTCACCATAAGATGATTGAGCCATAGCACTGCTTCCTCTCACCGGCATGCCATCAATATAGGTAATGGTTTGGCTTGATCTTCCACCTCGAATTACTGGATCTTTTCCATTTACGCTGGTAACCCCACCTGCAACAGCTACTACACCTGTGGTTCCTCTTGTTGGCATTTTACTTAAACTTTCTCGTGTTTTTGTAATAGTACCGGCGTACGCTTCATTAATAAGGGGTTTTATACATTGAATTACTATTTCTTGCAATTCCTCCGTTTCAACCTGCATTTGAATATTGAGTGTTGTTATGTTGTTAGAAGCAATGCTAAAATCCTGAGAAACTGTTGCATAACCCACAAAACTGGCCTTGAGTGTATAATCTCCTGGCTCAAGAAATGCAATTGTTGCCAACCCAAATGGGTCTGATGCAGTTCCTTTCACAAATACATTGTTCTGATAAACAGCAATGTTGGCTCCTAGAAAGTCTTCTCCGTTTTCATCGGTTACAATCACTTTCAAGGTTCCTGAAGTGGTTTGTGAAATTATAAAGGCGGAGTTGATGATAAAAAATAATAGTAAAAACCTTCTCATAATTAATCCTTTACACCAATTATTCATCGCAATTCAAGACATAGTTTTTCTTCCTTTGATACTAATAGTATAAAGCGTAAAAGCTTAGTAGCCAGATGAATAAATTGGTTTTTGTTTAATGTAAAAGTGTAAAAAGAAAACCACCTGGCATAGGTGGCTTTCATAAAGTATTAGTTTTTTTCTATAAATGTATATTGTTAAAGCGAAATCGAATTAAAGTAGATAATATCGACTTTTAAAAAAGCTTCTAGTTATTACGAGCGATTGAAATCGCTCGTTTCTGATCAGATACGATGGACTTAAGTCCATCGTATGGCTCCTAATAATCCTACTTACAAATAACAAATCAGATTACTTCTGTAAAAAAAGCCTTTCCATTTTCATTTTACCCGTTTCGTTTACTAAACCAACAAAATAGATTCCATCGGCATACTCGTTTAAGTTGATATCAACTTGATTGCCAAAAGCAGTGAACTCTCTGAGCATTTGACCAGCGCCATCAAGTAGCACCAATCTTTCAACCGTTTTATTAAAGCTTACGGTTATTATTCCTTGAGTTGGATTAGGATACACATCTACTTTAAATGTTTCGAGCGAATCAATATTTGGTAATTTGGTTCCTGTCATCACTTCTTCGCTAGTGTTGCTAACCTCAAGGCTAAGATCAATGGTTTTAGGCAGTAGCGATTTGCCATACTTTGCTTTTAAAGTATCATCGGCCAAAACGTAATCAATTACGCTATTTTGAAGGTTTTTATGACTCAATACATCATTGGCGCAAGATGTGGCATCAGAGTAACGAATGATTACTTCTTTCATCAATTGATTCAGGTAGGTTACATCAAACTCATCGGTTGTAGGAGTAATGTGGCTACCACCAACGCCACTATGATCGGTTAGAAAAATGTACGTTCCATTGGTTGCTAAAGCTCCAGAACGCATTAAATACTCATTGCTTTTGCTATGGCCCGAACATACCACAGGTACTATTCTAATTCCTTTTTCGGCAGCCATTTTATAGGCCCTTTGCATGTTTTGCTTTGCCTTTTCATCAGTATGAGGCGGGGCATCAAGCAACAAGAAAAGAATTCTATTTCTTGATTCTGTACTCCAGTTTAAATGATTTATTGCTGTATTAAGCGCTGTATCAACCGCTTCAGGAAAATCACCACCCCCACCAGCGCTTTGTTCCTTTATAAAATTTAAAGTAGTTGAAACATCAGAACTGAAATCAGATTTCTTAACCAAGTAGTCGTCAGTTACATCTCTGTAAAAAACTGATGAAGTATTGATTTCAAGTTCAGGATTTTGCATTTTGCAGTCTTCTATAACATCGAGCAATTCAGTTTTTAGGTATTCTATTTCATCGCCCATGCTGCCGGTGGTATCGATGACGAGGGCGACGTCGAGACCGTCGGGTCGTTGAGCCTCGGTGGCGACCGAGATGGTGACGGCCCCGTCGTCG
>JBMYOR010000658.1:0-2207 GCA_049599535.1 Bacteroidia bacterium
GCTGCTACCCAGACTGCCTAGACTGCCCAGGCTTCCGGCCGTGCTACCCCGGACCGCCACCACGTCGCTTCCCGCGCTGACGTCACCCCGACGCCGCCCGACCTTGGTATTGCTCTTTTTGTTTTTCTTGTTTTAACTCTTGTTCTTTTTTCCACCGCTCTATTAACTTATTTGAAGTACCAACTGCAATTACTAAAGAACCAAAGAATACTGATAAAAAAACGACTCTGAATCTTGCAGACGGAGTGTCTGAAAAAGGCATTTCGTGTTCAACAAATCCGCTAAACTCAAAAGTGCTATCCACCACAATTCCTATGGCCACCATTACCAAAAGACATAAAATAGAAGTCAAGACAAAAAGCCTTTGCTTATTTTTAAAAATGGTTTTTGGAACCAGCCATTCTGAGTTAAAATAATACAGGGCAATACCTAAAAGGTTAGAAATAAAAAAGCGCACATAAAACTGCCAAGGCACTGTAGTTTGGCTATTGATTAAAACCAATGGAAAAACCATTAATGCAATCCAGATTATGGAATGACTTACAGGCTTTGAAAATCTTCTCTTAAGCAATTTGTTCTTTATTCTTTAATTACAATAGTATAATCAGTTGGGGCAAATACCATAAAGTATCCCAAAGCATTGTTGTTCCAATTGTTTACAGGGTTAGCGGGTGATGCACTTGCCAAACCTTCGTTTTGTAGCTGCCCCAGGTCTCCAAAATATTTGTAAGCAACTTTGTTAATTGACATTAAACTTAAGTTTACCGAATCACCCACATTGTGCGTGTTTCCAATAAAAACATAAGTAATTAAACCGTTGCTAACTAAAAGATCGTCGGTTATATCATATCCCCTTAATGAATTTATAAGCTCGCCATCTTTCTTTGTTTCAAACATGTAATAGTTCTCTTCATTTTCATTATCGGCTATTTCTACGCTAATTATATACTCCCCTTCTTGATTGCCCCTTGGACCTATGCCTTTTAAAAATTCAATGCTACTCAAGCTTGATGGGCTTACAATTTCTGATGTCGAAGAGAAAAAGCCTAGTTCATGATCTACTTGTATAGACAAACTATCCGTTAATTCAAAATTGACTAATCCTGAATAATTCCCATCACCGGTAAGTTCTAATTCTTGAATTTGCCCGTTTTCATTTGATATTCGAACAACCGCATCGTTTACAAAATCAATTGCCTCAGGATTAAAATAAGCTGTGGTTTTTGAAATCAGCACATCCATATTTTTAGTTTCAGTATTGAATTTGGCTTCAATTACAATGTTTTCGTTGGCTTCATTTAGTTCTACGTCAATTACTTTTTCACAAGAGAAAAACAACACGACAGGTATTAGAAATAAGAAATTTTTCATGATTTTAAAATTTAAAATTGTAAGAAAATGATGGTACCCATTTAAACAATGAGAGTTGAACGGCTTCTGTTACGTTAGGGTCTGACTCACTTTGCTGAAAATCTATGCTGTAGGCATTTTCTCTGCCATAAGCATTATAAAGTGAGAAATTCCAGCTCGATTCAAACTTCTCGGTCTTTTTGCGCTCCCAGTTTACGCCAATATCCAACCTATGATAATCAGGCATTCTGTAGCCGTTTCGTTCAGTATAATACGGCACCAGTTGGCCATCTACTAAGTATTTTCCCGAAGGAAAAGTGGCTGCATCTCCTGTATAATACACCCATGTTGCGGATACATTCAGTTTAGGTGTAATATCGTACATACCTACAACAGAAATATCGTGAATACGGTCTTGTCTTGCTGGGAATAGCTCGCCATTATTTATGTCATCAAACTCCCTTAAAGTTCTTGACAATGTGTAGCTTAACCAACCTGTAAGCCTGCCAGAATTCTTTCTAAGCAACAGCTCGGCTCCATAAGATCTGCCATCTCCATACACCAATTCAGATTCAACATTGGTAGCAAATTGCAGGTCGGCTCCATCTCTGTAGTCAATTAGGTTGTACAAGTATTTATAATAACCTTCAATTGAAAACTCGAACATGTTGTCACTAAAATTCTTGAAATAACCTACCGCAAACTGATCAGCTATTTGCGGTTTCACATTATTGCTACTAGGCACCCAAATATCTGTGGGAGTTCCTGTTGTACTATTTGAAAGTAAATGCAGATACTGGTAATTTCTATTAAATGAAGATTTGATTGAGCTGGTTTCATTTAGCAAATACCGCATT
>JBMYOR010000659.1:0-2197 GCA_049599535.1 Bacteroidia bacterium
TTTTAAATAATAGTTTTGACCAAATCCAACGGTAGGCAATAATATTAGTAGAATTATTATCGGTTTCATTAAAGTAGTCTTAGTGAAGTTTTAATTAAAAAAGTAGGTGCATTTAGAGCAGCATAACCTAAATAAAAGGTAGCTATTTTAGAATCTAAAAGTACTCCACCTCCGTAATAAAAGTTTTGTTGTATTTGCTCTGTGTAATTAAAATCCGTTTTCAAATTAAAATCATCACTTTCTATATCAACATTATACTCATCTTTAATTTTTTCATCGTTAATCGAAACATTAAGGTTATAAGAAAAATTATATTTAAAGGTTGAGTTAATGGATCCTGCTTGTAAAACGACAACAGCCTTTTTTAATACCGGAATTGCCATTGAGCCTCTAAACTGAGAGTACACCACATTATTAGAAAGATTTACAGAATTGAAATCAATAATAAAGAGTTCGGAGTTGTCAAGGTCAAGTGCATCTTGAAATTCGTTAAAGGCAATATTGAGCGCCCCGTAAGATGCATCGAAACGAAGCCAAGATAATACAGGCACTTTGGTGAAATTTCTGAAGTTTAAACCCGCACCTACGGAATAAAAGTTTGCCATTAATTTAAAACTCTCTTGTTCAAACTCCCTTATGGCCCAACTTAGTGGCATGTATGAACCCGAAATTATTAATCCTTTCCAAAGTCTGATTTCAAGGTTGGGTGATACAAAAGGAACCGCTCCAAGCTCGTTACCATAGCCACCAGGTAAGCTTATATCAGCAGCTAAATATGTGCCATTGCTTGGGTTAATTAGTCTTTCGCCTTTGTTATTTAAAAAATAGAAACGCAAGGTGCTTGCTTCTTCGCTTCCAAAAGCGTTACTCATTTTACCAAAATATCCAACTGAAGGGCTTCTATATAAAGTGTTTTGATCAATTCTGCCATTGGTGTAATTATTTACGCCAAAGGCTTGTAAAGCAAATGAAACGCCATACTTAACGCGCCAATTTTTTTTCCAATGTTGTGTTTGGCTTGTATAGGCCATTGGCATACCAATGTTTGATGAAATTACTTTGCTATAACCCAAAAAGTAACTTGGTAGGGCATTTGATAAATCCCCTAATTGTGATTCAATATCTACTTGAGCACGCGTTGTATAAAATTGCGTTAACAACACTATTAATAAAAGTATACGCTTTTTCATAATTAAAATTCTGACCATTCAACTGTTTCAGAAACTTTCATTATAGCAATAGCTGTTATTCCATCTGGCGTTTTTGCTTTTACAGTAAGTTGAGACCAATCGTCAGTACTCCATTCGAGTATTTCAATATTCTCTTGTCTGGTAGTATTTGCATTTTCAATTACTTCAAGCTCAACAATTGGGTTTTCTCCATTAGTATTGAGTGTATAAAGCCCAAATATGTTTACCGGCATTTTATTTGGGAAATAATCTTTTTCTCCATTACATAAAGTGCTTTTGGGGTTGTACTTGAATCTTTTACCTTTCATAAAGGTGTATTCATTGTCAAAAAAGCATGCCCATTTATCATCCTTTAGATCTAAGTCTGTGGTATTGCTAGAGTCTTTTGCCGAAAAAAACTTCCAAGTTTTTGCACCCCCTTCGTCATTAATATCTTGTAAGGCCAATATTAATTGTAACGGGTGTCCGTTTAATTCAATATCAGCACTTCCTTTTTTTAATTCGCTGTTTTCATCTCCTGTTAATTCAAAATCTGATAATTCAATGGGGTATGGATCGTTCAAATTATTTGAAAAGTCTTTTTTGTTTATAATTTCAAAAATGTGCTTTTCACTTTGAGTAATAATTTCAACAGGAAATATTTTTTGTTGGCCCATTTCAAATGCATGGTACGTTTCAACTCCCTCTGAATTGGCTACATCATTAAAATAAATTCTTCCCATAAAATCATCATTAATACTAACACTCCCTGAAAACGAGGTACAAGCTTTGGCAGTTAATTTGGCTAGTTCAACATTGTTTTTTTGATTTGAAACAACGTATTCAAGCTCTTGAAATGGGCAAGGCGCATTTAAACATGAGCCAAGTGTAAACATAAAAGCAACCATTATTATCCGTAACAGTTATGGTATAATTACCGATTGGCAAATTTGATAATATATTTGTTGTCGAACCACCATTTGACCAAGCATAAGTATAAGGTGCTGTTCCACCTGTAACACTAACAG
>JBMYOR010000660.1:0-2191 GCA_049599535.1 Bacteroidia bacterium
TTTTACAACCAAAGATGCATTTTTTCGCATTTTTCGAGATCTACAAGATTCAGAAACCTTTGCACAGCTCCAATCTCAAAATTTTGCAAAATTTTGACATTACTTTTCTAAATTTTCAAAAAATTGAAAAAGGAACCTTATTGGCTACCGATAAAAACGGCCCTATTTATTGCGAACAAGATTGCTTTATGCTTATGCCACTTTACCAAAAGCAAGGGTCAGATGGTTTTTTTCTAATTGAATAACCGTTAAAATGCTGCTTAAAATTATTGCATTCCCTTTGTTGCTCTATCGCGTTTTTTTTAAAAAGTGGGCTAATATTCAAGAACATAAATTTAAAAACTACTTAAACCAAAGGCCTATAAACGGCCAGCAAGTATATTTTGCACCAGAGCTACCCAACAAAAGAGTCACATTAAGCAATGCCCTTAAATATTTAGGATTTAGTATAAAACATGGTAATGCGCCTAACCAAATAAATATTGCTTGGCACGACCAAACTTATAAGGCCCACGACCCTAACACCGCTAATCATATTAATGGAAATTGCACTAATATTAGCAAAAGCTATCTTGACCAAGTACACTTAAAAGTTTTTGGATATGGCGTAAACCTTAACCCAAAACTTTTTAAAGGTGCCATTTTAGAAAAATCGGAACTCAATGGAAAACATGATGCTAAAATAATTACAGCCCCTACTAACCCAAAGCCAAATTACGTTTACCAGCATATTATTAATACTAGAAAAGGATTACTTTATGAGGATTTGCGCCCAGTGGTTATTAATGGAGAAATTCCGCTTACCTTTTTAAATTACAGAGTAGCCGGTAAAAGGTTTAGTGCAAAAAAAATAAAGGCAAAACTTGCCGAAACTGATGATTGCTTTAATAAGAAAGAACAAAAACAAATATTAGAATTATGCCAACAAATGGGCGCCAACATTGCTGAACTTGACGTGCTAAGAGATAAAAAAACAGGTAAAATATTTGTGGTTGATTTAAATACCACCGCCTTTGGACCAGCGCACGGCTTAAGTTTTAACCAAAAAATTAAAGCTATTGAAAAGTACAGTAAATCATTAAACCGCTATTTAAATAAAATAATGGCTAGGGATAGTTTCTAAACTTGGGTTTAAAGTAGCATTTTACTTTTCTGTTTTCGAGCCTTTTGCCTCCTTCATCGTAGATTTTGCGTATTTGCCTGTGGTATAAAAAGTTAAAATTATCTTTAAAAACCACGTCTCCGAATTCGTTATACATTTTAGTACGCTTGCAAATCACTATTTCGCAACCATCTCTAAATTTAGATTTTTGTCTGGTTTTTTCTTTGAGCATTTCTTTTGAACCACCAAAATAGCTGCGTTTTTTTCGTTTTTGCTTGTAAATGTTATCGTCAATTTTAAAACGCTTGTCTTTTATTTCGGTTTCGGCAATAGTATCTGGCCCTACCGAATCATTTGGAGCCATAGCATTAATGGGTAAATAAATTTCTTCTTGCACAATTGTTTTACGCGCCGAAACGTATTTGTATTCTTGTTTTGCCAGCGGCATACTATCTTCACTGTACTGATAAACCGTTAGAGTACTATCTTTAAACCTGCCCTTTTGTCCATATTTTAGTGGTGCATAGCAACTTTGCATAGCCAAACCCAACAAGGCAAAAACCAATATTTTGTACAAGTATTTCAAGTTGGCAAAACTAATCTATTTCAATCCTTCAGCAAATCAGGGCGGCGTTGTTTTGTTTTTTCTAACGACTGCTCGTAGCGCCATTCTTCAATTTTTGCAAAATTGCCACTTAGTAATACATCCGGCACCTTGTGTCCATTAAACTCAGCCGGGCGGGTGTAAACAGGAGCATCGAGCAATTCTCCCTGAAAAGAATCTAAAAGTGCCGAGCTCTCATCACTTAAAACGCCCGGAATTACCCTTGTAATTGCATCTGCAATAATAGCCGCGGGCAATTCTCCCCCGCTTAAAACAAAATCACCAATACTAATTTCTTTGGTTATAAAATGATCTCGGATTCTTTGATCAATACCTTTATATCTACCAGCCAATATCATTATTCGTTTTTTTAACGAAAGGCTATTTACTGTACTTTGTTTTAAGCTTTGTCCGTCTGGCGTTACAAAAATTCGCTCATCAAAAACTCCATATTCTTTTTCAAGATGCTCAATACAATTAATTAT
>JBMYOR010000661.1:0-2187 GCA_049599535.1 Bacteroidia bacterium
TGATACAAGATCGCGAACGGTATACTGCTCGTTTTGGTCAATACCCATTTGGCTTATTGGCACCTGCACCCAACCACTTTGCATATTGCGCTCATCAAGATTTACAATACACAAAATATAATTTTCAGAGTTTTTATCAGCCTTAAAGTAGGCCAATATATTGTCGTTTTCGATAGCACAAAACTGAATATTATTTGTTCGCTGTAAGGCTTTATTCTGTTTTCGCAATTGGTTAATTACTGATATATGCGCCGTAATTCTATTGCGTTTACTCCAGTCGTAATGTTTCAACTCAAATTTTTCAGAGTTTAAATACTCCTCTTTACCAGGCAAAGCATCTGAAATCATTTGCTCAAAAACTGGCCCATATATACCATAAATAGAGCTTAATGTAGCTGCTAAAAATAACCTAATTAAATGCTGTGTTTCACTTGCACCTTGCAAATGGTATGGGTTTATATCAGGGGTATTGGGCCAAAAGTTAGCTCTCATATAATCTTTGCGCTCTGTTTGAGTGAGCTCATTTAAGTATTGAACAAACTCTTGCTTGCCTGTACGCCATGTAAAATATGAATAGGATTGCGTAAACCCAGCTTTAGCCAAACCTTCCATTATGCGCGGACGCGAAAATGCTTCAGCCAAAAAGATTACATCGTTTTGATATTTTTTTACTTCGATTATTAAATGCTGCCAAAAATGAAACGGTTTGGTATGCGGATTATCAACCCTAAACACTCTAATTCCTTGATCAACCCAAAATTTCATTATTGAAACCAACTCTTTCCATAGCTTTTTATGGTCGTTAGTCTCAAAATATATGGGCAAAATATCTTGATATTTTTTGGGCGGGTTTTCGGCATACTGCACCGTGCCATCGCTGCGCCACTTAAACCAACTGGGGTGCTCTTTTACATAAGGATGATCAGGTGCGGCTTGCAAGGCAAAATCCATAGCCACTTCAATATCTAGTGATTTAGCAGCATTTACCAGGCTTTTAAAATCTTCAATTGTGCCTAATGCAGGTAATAAATGGGTATGACCTCCTTCTGGTGCACCTATGGCCCAAGGTGAGCCAACATCACCATCAAGTGCTGTGGTTGTATTGTTTTTACCTTTTCGATTGTTGTAACCCACAGGGTGTACTGGCGGAAAATACAAGGTATCGAACCCGAGCTCACTTACGTAAGGTAAAAGATTTTCGCAATCTTTAAATGTTCCGTGTTTACTTTTTTCTGTTGAAGATGATCTCGGAAAAAATTCATACCAAGCACTAAAGGCGGCCTTTTCTCTATCGGCGTAAACTTGCAAACCTGAATCAAACTCTGATTTAAATGGCTTTTCAGGAAAAGCTCTAAAAATGTCTTCAATCGGGCCTTCAGTCAATAATTCCGTAGCTTTTTCAAAGTCAGAACTCTCAATTGCCGCAATGCACTGCTTTACATATAATTTATGATCCTTATTGAGTTTTTGCTCAATTAGAAAGTTTAAATGTGCCAATCCATCTTTTAGCTCAACTTTAACATCAACAGCTGCTTTAACTTTTTTATTTAAACCATAATGCCATGTTAATGCATGATCTATCCATGCTTCAATTTTATAATCAAAATAATCTCGTTGATCAAGTATAAAAGTGGCCTGCCAAGCATCGTTTCCAAGTGGTATAAACGGTACTTCGTTCCATTTTTTCTTTTTTGATTGCTTGTATAAAAGGTGTGCATTAATCACATCGTGTCCGTCAGCAAAAATATCGGCGGTTACTGTAAATGGATCATTAAAAATGCCTTTGGCGTAAAAACGTCCGTTTTCAAGGTTAGGACGTACATTTTCTATAATTACTCTGCTTTGTGCCTGCATAAATTATTTGAGTAAGTGTAAAAGTTACACTAAGGTAGTGTTAAGAATTTCAAACAGCGAAATTTATGGTTTTAAAATGACAAATACAGTCTTTGACGCCTTTAGCTAGAATTCGATATTTTGGTTGAGAAAACGATATCAATCATTGGTGTACAAATACGCTGCTGTGGAAAATTAGGACTTTATTATATGATAATTTGACACCAATTAAAGTTCTTTTGCCCCGTGAATAAAGCAGCCCTTAAGCCCTTATTATTATTTTTTGCAGTTGCATTAATTTCTTGGGCACCACAAACCCCTGTTAATCATGTAAAACATGTTGCTCAAACAGGT
>JBMYOR010000662.1:0-2185 GCA_049599535.1 Bacteroidia bacterium
TAAAAGTATAACTGCTTACACTTGTTGCTACAATAGTAGTATCCCAATACTCTTTGTAATATTTGGCATAGTGGAAACTATCATTGTCAATGGTGTCTGTTTTATAAAACCAAAAGGTATCAACAACCACGGTGTCAATTGTAACACTATCTAGCCAAAAAGTATCAGAAAAACTAACAAAGGTGTCGGCATTGGCAAAGTAGGTGGCCGAATCATATTCAGGGAATGGTTTGTAGCTCCAAACTTCCCATCTAAACGAATCAATATCGCCTGTGCTGCTTGAACCATTTACGACAATTGCACCATCTCCACCACAAATCACGGTATCACCTGTTACAACAGCCGAGAGCTGACCCGGTAACTCTACAATTTTGGTGATTTCATCGCTAACACCACAATCGTTTTCTATTATGAATTTGATACGGTAATCATTACCACGTTCAAAACCGCTACCTCCGTTATTGGCAATGTAAAGCTCTGATAAGTTTACCTTGCCTTGCAATCTTCCGCCAAAGTAATTATCGGTATCGTTGATTGGAATGGTATCAGTTGCACCTATGCAGTTTTGGGTTATGGTGTTCCATTTGCAAACTTCAAAACGGTAGCGCGTTTCGTTGAGAGAATACAAACCATTGGCATACACATCTTGTCCATAACAAACCATACCAATATCTTGAAGCCAAGCGAAGGGCTTGCCTACGTTGAGCCAACCGTGTTTGTAATTATTGATGCCGTAAGGTGGATTAAATGTATTCGGAAACTCACAAAACTGTGTGCAATTATTGCCCAATACTGTATCAGCTGGTACATTGCTCGTAGGTGCAATGCCTTCTCTTGCTCCGCTGTCAGGATTCATTGAAATAAAGAAAATGTGTTGGTCAATACTATCTCGGTCGTCTTCGTAAAACGAAATATTGGCTTGAGAACTCACGCATAAAAAGGCTGAATCCATGATAATTACTTCTCCAAAACCACAACCAATACTATCATGACTACCAATTACCAAATTGGCATTGGCTTCAATTTTTAAAGTACCACCTGGCTTAACCAAAATAGTACTACCATTACCCACAACCGTATGGCTACCGCTTTTAAGCACCAATGCACCTTCATTTTCAACAATTATCATTGTGCGTTTTTGTGGCGATGTCAAATATTCATCGGTACCAGTTTCGCCATCAGTATTTAAACCCGCACCACTGCCTATACGGTAACTTTGACGGTATTTGTTGCCTTCTGAATTAAAGTAGTGTGAAGCAAAACCTTTGCTTTCGCCTTGACCGTTTGTTCCGCTACTTGTATTGCCAACACAAGCTGTATTTGATGATAAGGTAAGGCTATCTAAATTGTTTAAAACGGCTTTGCCGCAAATGTTCATTCTTGCTCCATTTTGCATATCAAGCCAACCGGTATCGGTCTTAATATCCAAAATATGACCCAACCGCTCCGATGAACCGCTGTGCTCAAAATGATAATAAATGCTATCTGGCGGATAAAAACAGCTAACAGCACATGGATTACTTGGTCCAAAAGCAAAATTGTAAGTGCCACTATCAGGCAAGTAGAGCGTTATTTTTTGAGTACTGGTATCGTAGCTGTAATTTAAGCCTGTTTGTTCGGTCATTAGGCTCAGGTTAGTTGGAGGCACTTCAGGGAGGTAGAAGGTTATGGTGTCGTTGGTATTTGATGTTTCTAAGGACCCTGAATAAACGTAGCGCCTATCGTAGTTATAGTTGGTCTGCTTAACTCCTTTTTTAGAAATGAAGAATGTATCGCCTTTGTAAATAAATATTGAGCCGCTTACAATTTCCAAATTTCTAAAATCTGCATTTTGGTCGCAATCATATTCGAGCGAGTCAAAGTCAAAACAAAAACTTATTTCTTCTGCAATAAATGATAACGTATCAGATTTACCATGATGATCCAATAGCATCGTATTAAAACTCGAATCAGAAAACAGCTGTGCGCAAGTTTTCATGGTTTCTTTTTTGTTAGAAAGAATTCCACCAATTCTGTTTAATACAATTACTTCGTTTACGTCATCTAAATCCGCTCCACATTTATAAGGCATTACAAGTGTTCGGAATTTCACCTTCGTGGCATTACTTACTTTTAACTTTGATTGAGTGAATCTATCTCCCTTTTTGGCACTAAAATCAAAGTTTTTATGGCTAAGCGATACATT
>JBMYOR010000663.1:0-2175 GCA_049599535.1 Bacteroidia bacterium
CGTATATAACTACCATTTGTAAATACCAATGGAACAATAAAATAAATAAACTCAGTAACCGAAAAACCAATACTACTGATGTGTTTTATACAGATATTGAAAATGATGTGAAAGACTTTGAACAAGAAGAAAAGCAATTTGGAGTAATGGCAAAAGTGTTAAATGAGATTGGAGAAAAGTGCAAGCAACTGCTAACCTTATTTTACATTGATCAAAAAAATATGGATGAAATTGCGCATGAAATGGGTTTTTCGGGAGTAAATTCAGCTAAAACCCAAAAATATAAGTGCATTGAAAGAGCTCGAAAAAAGGCAAGTAATTATAATGTAAACCCTGAAAAAGTAACATTATGAGACCAGAGCTAAACGAAATTGAAAAAATTGAATTGTACCTTAAAGGTAAACTGCAAGGTAAAGAACTTGAGGCTTTTGAAAATCAAATGCATCAAGATTCGATTTTTAAACAAAAGGTAATTTTTCAGAAAGGTCTAATTACGAGTTTAAAAAATAATTCGATGAAAATGGCACTTAGCAATGCTCATAATAATTGGGTTAATGCAAGCTATGCGGCACCAACTACAAGCTCAAAACTTAGCAGTAAACTGGCAATTTTCACTAATTTAAATAGTATTTTAATAATTGTAGGCCTTGGTTTAGCCACCTTACTCACTTACTATTTAATGCTTAAAAAGCCTCTTGTTCAACATAATAATAAATCTACAGAATTAAAACTCTTAGCTAAAAATCAAGTAAAGCCTACTATTGGTTTCACCGATTATTATAAGCGCATAATTGATTCAATAGATAGATATAAGCCACTTTTTACGCCTATAATTCAACCCTTTGAAATTGACAATGCAAGTAATATAGAAAATAGAACAACAGAACTAACAATCCATAACTATAAAGATACCACTAAGCATAGTAACCTAAATAGTATTATTACCGAAAAAACAATTACAAAACCATTAAACATAATAAATCCAGCTATTGGAGGCATTATTTACGATAAGCAAAGCGGTGCAACTATTACTATTCCACCAAATGCATTTAAGTATTTAAATAATGATAAAACTCCTAAAATTGATATTGAAATAATCTATAAAGAATACAGAAACAAAGCCGAGCTTGCCTACAGTGAAATCCCAATGCATTGGTACGGAATGGACTCAACACCATATAGTATTCATACCGAAGGAATGTTTTCGATATTGGCACAATCTGATAGCGGAAAGGTTCAATTAATAAAGCCCATTAAAATTCAATTTACCCCAAATGCTCTAACCGATTCGTTAGGGTTGTTTTATTTAGCCGATTATAAAAGCCGATGGAAGTATGTGCAAGAAATAAAGCTTTCTAAAGCAAAATTGGATTCATTAAGAATTAATGAGTTTAAGAAATTTAATACGATTGCCTTTAAAAATGGTTGGAATAATACTAAAAATAAACCATCTTGGAGCGAACCCGAGCTCACGCCAGAAGGAGCCTTTAGATATGGTTTTTGGGGGCGGTTGGTAGAATTTATATCAAAAGGTACTGTATACGGATCTGATTCTTTATCATTAAAAAGAGTTTTTACCGAAAAACGCTTAGTTGAAAAACCAAACTTATCAAATTTACAGATTGAAAAAGCTTTTGAAAAAGAAAATGAAGCAGCCATCGATAAGGACATTATAATTAAAAAACTAGGTATTTATGGATTTAATAAGCTTTCTAAAACTAAAAACTACATTAAACCAACGCTTAAAGTTTTTTATAATAACACACCTTTAGATTCTATTTATAAGCTTGTGGTATTCGATATAAACACTAACTCAGCTTATCAATACCCCTATACTTTTTACTACGGTTATTTTGGTCAGTTATGTCTCGATTCAACTAAAAGTTACTGTTTTGCAGCTTACAGTTTAAACGGCAAAGTATACTTATCATCTGCACAAGGATTTTCAGATTTAAATAACCTTAAAGCAATAATTGTTAATTGTGATAAAGTAATTAAGTCAAAATCAGACCTTAACAATTTATTTGACACACAAAAGGTGCGCATTAAAAAACCGCTTAAGCACACTTAAGCGGTTTTTTTATAACATTCTATAAAGCTAAAACTCTTGTTTATTTAAGATGCTTTAAACTATAGGTAAGTACCGGTTTATTAGAATGGTTTACAACACCTTCG
>JBMYOR010000664.1:0-2169 GCA_049599535.1 Bacteroidia bacterium
AGAACCACAATTAAAGATCGTAAGGAAGCCATTTCACAAGCACTTTACGATGCCGAAAAGCGTGCAGATATAATTATTACCACAGGTGGCCTGGGCCCCACAAAAGATGATATAACTAAAAAAACAATTGCCGAGTACCTTGAAGAAGAATTGGTAATGAACCAAGCCGTGCTCACTCATGTAGAAGCCTTTTTTGCAAAGCGTAAAAAACCAATGCTTGATGTTAACAAACTACAAGCATTAGTACCCAAAAGCGCCAAAGTACTTCACAATCAAATGGGTACAGCTCCAGGAACTTTTATCGAAAAAAACAAAAAGGTATACGTTAGCATGCCGGGGGTTCCTTACGAAATGCGCTACATTGTAACCAATGGCTTAATACCTGAGTTAAAAAAACGACTAGACAATTTGCAAATTGTGCATCGATACATACATGTAATTGGCGTTGGCGAAAGCAGTATAGCCAAACAAATAGAAAACGTAGAAAACGATTTGCCCGAACACATTAAACTGGCTTATTTGCCAAGCCCTGGCATTGTAAAACTGCGGTTTACAGGCACGGGTACCAATGAGCAGTTAATTCATAATCAAATAGATGAATTCGAAAGTCAAATCAACCAAATATTAGGAGACACCATTTTTGGCTACGGCAACGAAACCATCTCATCAGCAATAGGCAAGCTTTTAATTGAAAGAAACGAAACTATAGGAACTGCAGAGAGTTGTACAAGCGGAAACATTGGCCAAATGCTTACGCAAACCCCAGGCAGCTCGGCATATTATCAAGGTAGTTTTACCACTTATTCGTACTTGTTAAAAGAACAACTTTTAGGCGTAAATAAAACTACACTACAAAAACACGGTGCTGTAAGTGAAGAAACCATTATTGAAATGGTTAAAGGCGGTTTGCAAAAACTTGGCAGCAGTTATGTGGTTGCCACAAGCGGAATTGCGGGCCCTGGTGGCGGAATGCCCAATAAACCTGTAGGCACCGTTTGGGTTGGAGTTGGCAATAAACATAAAGTAATTGCCAAAAAATTTCAGTTTGGTGGCGATAGAACCCGAAACATACATTTATCGTCAATTATGGCGCTTGAAACCCTGCGCAGATTTATTTTAGATTTAAAAATATAAGCCGCAATTGGCAAATAAATATTCAGATTGAAATTGACTATATAATCTGCTACCTTTGCACCGCTCAAAATTGGAAACAAAACTCACTATGGCCAATAAATTTGAACTTATAATGCCCAAAATGGGCGAAAGTATTGCCGAAGCAACTATTTTAAAATGGTTAAAACAACCTGGCGACAGCGTTGAACTTGACGAAGCAATATTAGAAATAGCAACTGATAAAGTTGATTCTGAGGTACCATCGCCAGTTGATGGTGTAATAGAAAAAGTATTGTTTAACGAAGGCGATGTTGTAGCCGTTGGCAAAGCTGTGGCTATAATATCAACTGATGCTGCGGTAGAATCTGCACCTGCGGCTCAAAGTACCGAAGGCGAAAAAGAAGCCGCCAACTTACCTGTTCCTGAAACAATAAAAGCTGCTACGCCAGCTACTGAAACTGCAGTTACTTTAGATAAACCGGCATCAGGTAGGTTTTACTCTCCATTGGTAATGAATATTGCACGCACCGAAGGCATTGCCATGAATGAGCTTGAAATGGTTCCTGGCACTGGAAAAGAAGGCCGCGTAACTAAAAAGGATATTTTAGCCTACCTTAAAAATAGAACAGCAGCCCCTGTAATTTCATCGGCTCCAGCCCAAAGCGCACCCACTGCCGCAGCTGCACCTGTTCAGCACCAAGTAGATGTACCAGTTTACGAAGGCGACGAAATTGTAGAAATGGATAGAATGCGTAAGCTTATTGCTGACCATATGGTTACCAGCAAGCACGTATCACCACATGTAACATCATTTGTTGAAGCTGATGTTACCAAGATTTGGAACTGGAGAAAGAAGGTTAAAAATCAAGTTCAAGAAAAATATGGCGAAAAGCTAACCTTTACCCCTATTTTTATTGAAGCCATTACACAGGCCATAAAAGAGTTTCCTGGAGTAAATGTTTCTGTTACAAATGATTTAAAAATCGTTAAACGCAAAAGCATAAACGTTGGTATGGCAGCTGCTTTACCAAGCGGAAACCTAATTGTACCCGTAAT
>JBMYOR010000665.1:0-2165 GCA_049599535.1 Bacteroidia bacterium
TTAATATGGCAATTCACAAGGCTTCGTTAGACATGTTTGATGAAGTAGGTATGGATGCGCTAAGAGAGAAAAGTGACAAACTCACGGCTTATCTTGAGTATTTGCTACATCAAATTGAAAGTGAAGACGGCAATAAGCTTTTTGAAATAATAACGCCCTCAGATCCAAAGCAACGTGGTGCTCAACTTTCAATTTTATGCCTAGATGCTGGTAAGGAATTGTTCGATTACGTAACCAAAAAAGGAGTAATTGCCGATTGGAGAAACCCAAATGTAATTAGAGTAGCACCTGTTCCTTTATACAACTCTTTTGAAGATGTTTATGGATTCGCAAAAATTCTCTCAGAATACAAAGCATAGTTATGATTAGGTCTTACTTCATTACAATCATGTAATCAATAAAAGGTTTATTGACGTATTCGAATCTCATCAAATAGACGACAAGCGCTGTATTTCTTTAATGAGCCATATTTTAAATGCTCAATTGATTTGGAATGCAAGAGTTGATGGCACACCACCACGCTGGACTGCTTGGATGATTCATGAAGTAGTTGAAATGAAAAAGACCAATGAAATGGGCTATGAATGGTCAATGAAGCTAATGGCTAATGCTGCACCAAACCTTATTATCAAATACAAAAACACTGAAGGAAGTGAGTTTTCAAGCGCTGCTCAAGATGTAATGTTGCACATTGTTAATCATGCAACTTACCATAGAGGGCAATTAGCGGCAAGATTTAAAGAACTAGATATTGAACCACCTGTTAGTGATTTAATTCACTTTCAAAAAACATATTAATGAGCGATTTTTTTCCAGGAGATAAGGTTAGATTTTTAAATGAAGATGGCGAAGGTGTTGTAGTAGCCGTAGGTTCAGGCGGTGTTATGGTAAGAACCGCAGATGGCTTCGAAATTCCATATCCTGAAGCGCAATTGGTAAAGTTTGGTGGTGGCTTAGATAGGGTTCAAAAAATTTTTAACAGCACCAGCGAAGTTGAAGAAGTGCTTGACGCACATGGAATTTTTATAGCATATATGAAAAGGGTTACCGATTCATGTCCCGTGTTTTTGATCAACAGAACGTCTTACGATATATATTATAGTTTTTGTGAAAAAATCGATGGTAATTTTAAGGGAAGAGTTGATGGTCAGTTGCCGAGTGGCAAGTTCACCGAGATTAATTCGCTATACTTAAGCCAAGTAGCATCGTGGCGCGAAACTAGTTTAAGAGTATTGTACCTAGGTAATGGAAAAGAGCTACCTGAACCAAAGGTTTTTAACCATAAAGTAAAGGCTAAAACTTTTTTGAGTAACCTTACCAATGCACCATTAATAAATAAGGAGGCCTATTTATATCAGCTTGATGGTGATGCTTGGAAACTTGAACAATCTAAACTTAAAGATCAACTCAAGAATATTTTTGGTAAGAACAAACCCGATGAAAAAGCGAAAGACGAAACAAAGGTTTTTGTGCCTGATGTGGTAGACCTTCACATTGAAGCCATACCAACAGCACCTAATAATTTGGGACAAAAGTCAATTCTTAAATTTCAGGTTAATTACGCCGATGAAATGTTGGATAAGGCAATAGCTGCTGGAATGGTTAAGATTACTTTTATACATGGTGCTGGGGATGGTGTGCTGAAGCGAGAAATACAAAAAATGGCCAAGGCAAACCCACATGTAAGCTCTTTTGGAAAAGGCGACCCGAAGAAATATGGGGGAGGAGCTACTTTTTTAAAGATTGAGTAGGTAAGAACTATCGCGACGTTCCCACGTCGTGATGCTACTTCAGAAGACGCTCCTGCGTCGATCATTTAGTTAGTATTCACTTAGTAATAAATCACTTACTAAGTTTTTTGTTACTAAAGAACAGTTACCGGATCCACCGAATTTCTCAGTACTGTTAAAAGTCAGGAATGACATAAAAAGATATTAGTGCCCTTGTGCCCTAGTGGCCAATTCAATACCGCATTTTATACCCCGGCGAAAATGTAAATAACTCAGGAACACCTGGCAACCAGTTCAATGAAAAGGCCTGATTTTGGTTGAACCAATAATTGTACTCCATTTCTCCGCCATGCCAAACGAATTTGGTTTGCCATTTTCCATTTTTACTTAGTCTAAATAAGCCATCATCTTTATATCCGTCAATGTCTTGCCAGC
>JBMYOR010000666.1:0-2163 GCA_049599535.1 Bacteroidia bacterium
GCCAATTTGCATTACTGTCGCAATATAAAGTGCTATAAAATTGTACGTGATTCGTAGCAATATTTATTTCACAATTGTTGATGATGTTGATGAAAGTATTGAAATCGACTCAACCAACTCCGAAACTGAAAAAGAAGAACTTAACCTTGAAATTGAAGAGATTAAAGCAAGCCTTGCACCAAACCCCGTAATTAACAAGGCCACCATTACATTTCCTAAAAAGAGCAAGTACAAATTTTTTATTACAGATATTCAGGGTCAGGTAAAGTATGACGAACGCTGCAAATGTGAGTCGTTTGAGCTGAATACTTCAGAGCTTAAAACAGGCAGCTATTTACTAACCATTATTGACTTAAAAAGTAAAAATAAACAGGTGCTGAAGTTTGTGAAGTAAATTTAAAACCGCAGAACTCAAAATCTAAAATGTAAAAGGCGGTGGAATAACGAACCGCAGAACAAGGAGTCTTGAATGTCGATTTGTGATGGTTGATTTTGAGTTTGACTGAAAGACACATAGCCAATTGTTAAAACGGAATCTGACCTTGGACCTGAGACTCTTTGAACATCGAAGCCTTGGCGTAGAAGTTAAACGTAAAAACGTCGGACGACTCTTGCATAGGTGGTTATAGTCGTCGGACGTTTTCAGTCTTACCGTATCAAAACCAACGTTCCTTCATAATGCAATTCTTTGCCTTTTTGATCAATGGCATTGATTACGTAGCGGTAATTGCCCATTGGGTAAGGAAGCTCATTAAACTCTCCATCCCATATCTCATCAGGATTGGTGCTGTATGATACTATTTGGCCTGTGCTGCTGTAGATTTTACACTCAAATTCTTTGAGACCAAAATGGCCGATTTTGAAAATATCATTAGTGCCATCGCCATTGGGGCTAAAGGCATTGGGAATGAACAAAGTGGTGTTTATGGGCACTTTTACCACATTGCTGTAGCTGTGGGCTTGATTACCGTTTTGCTCTATGGCTTTAATTCTATAATAAACAGTATCACTTTGCAATTGTGGCAGTCTATAATCAGGATAAGTCAATTGACCGCTTGCATCAATGGGTAGCCAATCCTTCTTATTTTCTGAGCTTTCTATTACATATTCTTTTACGCCGCCGTACCACTTCTCGTAAGCGTTCCAAGTGAGTATTACATATTGGTTATTATAGTTTTTTCTACTAAGCACAATGGTGCTTGCATGGTTAGATTCTTTACTCAGATTAAAGCAAGAATCGCCCATACGCACATAATATTGGTATTGGGTAGCTCTTGTGGTATTGGGCACTGTGTCTATAATAGAATCTTGCGCGAGGCCAAAAACATCAATAGGCCAAAAGTTTTGTCCATTTTGCTGCCTAATGACACTATAGCCCATGGCAACGGGATTGCTTTTCCATTTTAGCAACACCAAATGGCTATCTAGCACGCTTGCACTGAGCATTTCGGTGCTATCATTTTTAGTAAAACCTGGGCGTATGCGTACCCATTGGCTGTCTTTGGTTATGCAGCCGGTAGGGCCGGTTAGGGTTTGGGTGATTTTGTAGTGACCTATTGAGTCGAAATATCGAGAATGACGTTTTTGACTTGACTCGAATCCATCACTCCAAACAAACTTTCTTTGGCTTACTTGACCAATAGCTTTATCTATAATAATTATGCTATCTCTTTCGCAAATGGCACTGTCACGAACTTGAAAAACAGGTTTTGGAGCGGGTATTATATTGATGGCTGCTTTTCGAGTAAAAGTATCTACACAAATGCCATCATTATAAATTAACCTAATATCAAAGCTTCCACTGGCATTAAAAGTCAAATATGGATTTTTACCTGAATAAGTCTTTTTAACGGTATCGTTTTGCAAAAGCTGCCATGTAAAGCTATTATTTTTTGCTCCTTCTGAAACGCTCGTATTTTGCAACTGTAAACCCACCCATTGACACCAATGACTTGTATCCATAGTAAATGCAGCTTTGGGTTGGGTATTAAAACTAATGGTATCGCTGTACCAAGCATAATAACCTGTTTTTGCTATGCCTTTTACTTTTACATAGAAGGTGCGTTTGCCTTTACTTGGGTATTGCAGGTTTTTGCCTGTAAACACATCAAAACCACCTATATCGTTAGCCACATGCCACTCAAATTTTTGAAAAAAACTATC
>JBMYOR010000667.1:0-2161 GCA_049599535.1 Bacteroidia bacterium
TTGAATTTAATACAAATTTAAATGAAAAAAAAAAAACAAAAAGTGTTAATTAATAAAATTTATTATTTTTTTTTTATTCATTTTTATTATTTAATGGTTGATTTATAATTTACTTTATTTGCATGTTACTATGTTTCATAAAAATCTTATTTAATTACCGTAATATAATAGGTCATACTTGCTGGGTCTTTTCCGCTATTTGATTCATTAAAAAAACGAACACGAACCGTATTTGCCGAAACAACTCGCACTTGCCCAATATAGACTTGATTAGGTAAATCGGCACTTGGTGATACCATAACCGATGACCCTACTTGCGCACCAGGAACAGTAAAATCAACGTTTAAGTGCCCATCACTTGAAATGTTACCTACGTTTACAGTTACATCGGCTTTAATAATAGCTGCTAAAGCGGTTCCTGTTTGCCCAAGAATAAAATCGCCCGCTACTTGAAATTTTACTGCAGGTGCTGTAACCATATTGATTCCTATTTTACTTGGTAAAATGGTACCTGAATTTACTATGCCATACCCATTCATGTTTAAGGTTTGCGTTGCTGTGTGGTTTCCTAAATTATCTGCCGATGAGGGCAAATTGGTTAAGCCAGAACCATCACCTTGAAAGGCATTTGCTGTAACAATTCCTGCTCCGGAAATATCATTAAAAGACATGTTTAAGGTTTGGGTAGCCACGTGGTTTCCTAAATTATCAGCCGATGAGGGCAAATTGGTTAAGCCAGAACCATCGCCAATAAATGCATTAGCTTTTACTGTTCCTACAACATGTAGTTTTTCAGCTGGAGCAGAAATACCAATTCCTACGTTGGCATTGTTTCCTAATATCAAACTGTTGCTTTGTGTAGCCACAGCATGTGCTCCTAAAAGTGTGACATTGGTAAGATTGCTCGCATTTGTACTTGCATAAGCACCAACGGCCGTGTTATTAGAACCTGAAACTATTTCATCCAATGCTCCCGCGCCAATGGCAGTATTTGACGTTCCTGTACTGTTATTTGGTAATGCCCCATATCCGATTGCTACATTATAGTTATCAGTTCTATCGTCATCTATACCTGCAAACTCACCAATAAATATGCTGTTTCCTGTATTTAAAACATCCAATCGGCCATTGTTCATTTTAAAATATTCAGTCCCACCCATATCAAAACGAATCACATCTTCATTAGCCGATTCTTCTACTTGTATTTTGGTGTCGTTATCGGCATCTTGAAGGACTGTACCTCCAGGTAAATTGGTTAAACCTGAACCATCACCTACAAAAGCGGTAGCATTGATAGTACCGCCATTTAATAAATTATTGTTTGCCAAATCTAAATCTTGGGTAGCAGTATGATTTCCTAAGTCATCGACAGCGTTTGCTGCTTGCCATGTAGCATTTCCACTAGCATCACTGGTAAGTACTCTACCTACTGCTTCATTACCGTCTTCGTATTTCATACCACCTACTATATGTACAGTTTTATGGGGAGAAGAAGTACCAAAACCCGTATAACCATTTTTGAGAATAACCATAGCGTCAGACCGAACAACACCTAAAGAGCCATTTACTCCATTTCCCACCGTAAATAAGCGATCATACGGTGCCCATGAAGTGGTGCTTGTTGGTGTATAATTGGTGCTATAAGTACCTAAGACTGTTTCGTTGAATGATTTTGCACTGAGTTCAAACCCAATTGCAGTAGAATAATTGCCCAATGCACTTGTATTTCGCCCCATTGCCGTGGAGTAATTTCCAATATTCGCAGTGTCCCACTGATTACCATTCGCACTACCAACTCTAAAAGCACTTTTAGATTTATCAAAAAACATACGGCTATCGTGGTCTGAATTTCCATCATCATCAAGTTGTGTGGAGCCAAATACAAAATCATCAGTAGTAATATCTACTACACTTGCATCTGACAAAATGAGGTTGCCAGATTTTTCAAAAATTGAAGCGCCAACAGGTAAATTGGTTAAACCCGAGCCATCGCCAATAAAGTTGGTAGCCTCTACTGTACCAGCGTTGTTAATATTATTACCATCTGCGTTTGTGCCTTGATTTAAGACCTGCGCTAGCGTTTGATCATCACTACCTACTTCACCTAAATCGACACTATTTCCATTGTCTATGCTTAAGGTGTTGCCGTTTAAACTTAAGT
>JBMYOR010000668.1:0-2153 GCA_049599535.1 Bacteroidia bacterium
TTTGGTTTAGTGGCAAGATTACCGATAACCCTTCTATAAAATTATAATAAGCGCGCATTATACATCCCGGTTTTATCCGGGATTTTTTTACCCTAACACCGAATAAATGAAGCAACATTAATTTGATGTTTCACAATAGACTTTAGTCCATTTTTTTTGATCAGAACCAACTTATTATAATCATCAGTAAAATACTGAAATGAATTTTAATGTATTTCGCACTTTGGTTACATAACTTCTGCCCCCTATTGCATTTTCTTGAGCTTAATTTTTTGGCCGGGCTTTAAACTTTTAGCATTACTAATTCCATTTAAATTCATAATACTGGTAATTGAATTTCCAGGAAATTTCTGACTCAAATCCCAAAGCGTATCTCCACTT
This sequence comes from Bacteroidia bacterium, assembly GCA_049599535.1. GTDB lineage: Bacteria > Bacteroidota > Bacteroidia > CAILMK01 > JACPUW01 > JACPUW01. The sequence goes on from JBMYOR010000668.1 coordinate 382, forward strand.
TTAAAAGTATAATACATATAATTGCCACTAGTAATGGTGGCACTTGTACTTTTTGTAGTTTTTGATGAACCTACATTTGCCGCTATATTTTTTTTCTGCAAATTGCTCATGCCATTTACAGCGCTATAATAATCTACTTTTTCGTTGGGCACAAAAACTTTTATTTTTTGACCAATCCTTATTCTTGTTGAGTATAGGCCATTCCATGATTTTAATGAAGAAACATAGGTATCATACCAATCTGCAATAAAGCCCAGGTTATCGCCGCTTTTTACAGTATAATAAATTGCAGTTTTACCAGCAACCGAGTATGATGAGCTTGTGTAACTCACCGGAGATGTGGTTCTTGTGCCTTTGCGCAACTCGTATTGCGCGTACAATGTATCTACATGATCGGTAAAAAGCAATGCTTTATTAAAAGGCAATATTATGGTGTAAGGCTTGTTTTTTGATGCTGGAATAATGTTAACCTTGTATTGTGGGTTGAGCTCCTGCACCAAACCAAGGTCTAAATTTAGCTCAGTGGCTACATCTGCCAAGTGCATATACCCATCAATATTTACAGTATCTATTACTCTAGGTAGTGTAAGTTCATCAATACCTATATTATGATCTTCGTGGTGATGAAAAAAATAAACCGCAGCAATAAATGCAGGCACATACCCCCTGGTTTCTCGCGGTAAATAGTTATAAATTTCCCAAAAGTTAGTTTTTCCGCCCGATCGTCTTATCGCCTTATTTACATTTCCGGGTCCGCAGTTATATGCCGCTATGGCCAACTGCCAATCGCCAAACATTTTATATGCAGCCGCCAAATAATCACAAGCAGCTTTAGTGGCCTTCAATGGGTCTTTTCTCTCGTCAACATAGCTATTTATGGTTAACCCATGCATTTTACCGGTGCTATACATAAACTGCCATAAACCTACCGCTCCCGCTTTTGAAACCGCTCTAGGTTTTAATGCCGATTCAATTACCGGCAAGTATTTAAGTTCAAGTGGAAGCCCTTGCTTATCTAACTCTGCTTCAAAAATCGGAAAATAATAATCAGATAGAGCTAAAATATACGGTACTAGCTCTCTTCTTTTTCGCGTATATAAATTAATAAACGCTTTTGTTTTATTATTAAAATCTAGTGGTATATATGAATGAATCTCGCTAAGCCTATATTCTATTACTGAATCGGTAAACTCAGGAATAAATAATGAATCAAGCTCTTTGGTAACTGTTCGTTTTTGCTCAATGCTCTTTTTAACAAAGTAATGGGTAACTATGCTATCGAGTTGCTCTTGCACGCTTTTTACATCGTTGGCAAGGGGTGTGTATTTATTAGGGTTTGGACCTTGCGCGTTTGCACTAAAAAAAAGCACAGCAAAAACCAATGAAAGATAAATTTTCATTTAAAGCTAATTTGAATCTCAAAAGAACGCAAATATGCGTATTGGAACCCTCCTAAAATGTTAAAAAGGTTACTAAACTAACTTTTTACCCAAATCCATTACTGTTTTGGCAAAATTGAGCATTTGCGGTTCAGTAAATGAGTTTGAAATAATTTGAGCAGCTAGTGGTAAACCTTCTTTATTTGGCTGAATAGGCACCGAAACTGCCGGAACTCCTGCCAAAGAAGCTTGCATGCAAAAAATATCTTCTAAGTACATGGCAATTGGGTCTTCATTGGCGCCAAATTCAAAAGCCGGATGTGGCGTTGTAGGCAACATTATATAATCGTATTTGGCAAAAAGTTTGTCGGTGTAATTTTTTACCAAACGCCT
>JBMYOR010000669.1:0-2153 GCA_049599535.1 Bacteroidia bacterium
CTACTGTATTCTCTGATTTTGAAGCTTTGAAATCAAACCCTTTAAAACCATCGGGTGGAGTTGGGCTACGTTTTAAAATCAACCGAAAAGAAGACATTCCGATTAGAGCTGATTTTGGTTTTGGCAAAGGTTTTAAGGGCAATTACATAACCACTGGCGAGGCTTACTAAAAGTTTTTTTTTGAAACTAGTTTATGGAATTGATTTGTATTTGCATCTTGAGCCGCAAATCAACATTTCAAAATTTCATGAGATTCAAATTAATTCTTTTTGCGCTTATATGTAATCCATTCTTTCTTTTTTCAAATTCTAAAAATATCAATAGCGAGATTGATCATGTAACCGTTTATCCCACCGGTGCCACAATTAGCAGAGTGGCTAATACATCAATTTCAAAAGGAGCTTCAACCTTAAGGTTTTACGGAATTTCAACCACAATTGACCCAAATTCAATTCAGCTTGAAGCCATGGGAGATTATATAGTGCAATCAATTGCCTATAAATATGATTATTTAACCCCAGTAAAAGAGCCTAAAATAATTAAGCAATTAAACGATAGTTTGATTTTGCTAAATGATGAAAAAGAACGACTTAGCGGACAAACCTATGCTTACAGTCAAGAATTACAGTTTATTACATCAAACAAGACGGTTGGCAGCCAGCAGGTAGTGGCCCAAAGCGATGAATTTGCAAAGATTTCAACCATAATCAGAGACAGAATTATTGAAATTAAAAAAGCGCTTTTAGCATTAAAAATTGCTGACCGTGGCGTTTCTAACAACATTATTAGAATTAGCAATAGAATAAATGAAATACGTGGCAATGGGCCAAAACCCCAAGGCATTATAGAAATACAAATTTTGGCCGAACAACCAATTTCAGGACGATTTGAGTTAAGGTATTATGTAAGGAATGCGTGGTGGAGACCAGTTTATGATTTAAAATTTACCGATGTAGACCAGTCAATAGCGGCAAAATACAATGCCTACGTAAAGCAAAGTACCGGCGTAAAATGGAATAATGTAAAACTTACATTAAGCACATCAAACCCTGCTCAAAGCAATTCTAAGCCCGTTTTACATCCGTGGTTTTTATATTTCAAAAGTCCAAATGAATATCTGCTAAAAAATAAGAAAATAATGTACTCTTATGATTATAAAGAAAAAGAGAAGAGTCGGTCGGTAAAAGACTTTTCTGTCGATTCTTTCAAATCTAGATCTGCAGCAAAATTTACAGAAACCATTGAATCAGTAATTGCCTTAGACTTTGAAGTAAACTTACCCTATCAAATTCCAAGCGATGGTAAAGAAAGAGTTATAAACTTAAAAAAGATTGAAATACCATCGTCATACACCTACTATACGGCACCAAAAATCGAAAAAGAAGCTTTTTTAGTGGCTAATATGACCCAATGGGCAAAACTGCAGTTGCTACCAGGAGCCGCTAATATATTTATGGGCAATACTTATATGGGTGCTTCGTATCTTAATCCAAGTATTAGTTCTGATACCATTCAAATTGCATTTGGCCGAGATAAAATGGTACAGGTTGATAGAAAACTGATTTCTCGTGAGTGTAAAAAATCAAGACTTGCAGGTAAGCAAAGGCATAATTTAGTTTATGAAATCTCGGTAAGAAATCTACATAAATCTAATATTGAACTCATTATTGAAGACCAAATACCCGTACCCAAAGAAAAAGATATTGAAGTAAGCTTAATTGATAAAAATGGTGCACTTTATGAAGAAAAAACGGGTTTACTAACCTGGAAATTAAATTTAGAGCCAGGAAAATCAACTCAGCAAAAGTTTTCATTTGAAGTAAAACATCCGAGAAACAGAGTGGTGTATCCGCTAAATTTTATGTAGCGTTTAAGGGTACCAATTACAAATTCACAAATAAAACACAAAGTAAAGGCCGAGTTTGAGAGAGCTCGGCTTTTTATCATTTTAAAGGAATTTGAAGCTAAAGATGCTAGAATTAAAGTAATTTCTAAAACAGTAAATGAAGGATTGGCTGTTGCAAGAAATGAATCTTTAAAATTAGCAAAAGGAAAATACATTACCTTTTTAGATGGTGATGATATTTACGATAAAACACTTTTTGAAAAAGCCGTAACCCTTGCTGAAAAAGAACAAAGTGATATTGTTTATT
>JBMYOR010000670.1:0-2152 GCA_049599535.1 Bacteroidia bacterium
AACTCTACCTATTGGGCACGTATAGATATTGGTCATTTCTTTAAAAACGAACACGACCACGCCACAAATGCTTACGATTTCGGGGTTTTATCTATCGACAATCCGTTTTTCTCAAACACAAGCGAGTTTAATTGTAAAACATCAGCACAAAAATTTGATCCCACTTCATATAAAAACACTTGGTTTACATTTAGGGTAGCAGGCCGCGGAGAAGTAACTGTAAACCCAAATGATGGAGATGTTAGCGTTTTACAAGCAACAAGAGGACATAATTTAAACTTCCAACAGATTAAAGCATCAAATCAAATTGACTCGGTTCCATATAAAACCTTAGAATATGTAAAAGTTGAAGGATCAAGAAGTTATGCAAAGTTTTACAAATCCGGAACAGACACAGTAAGGTACTATTTTCAAATTAGGCATTATAACGAAGTAGGAGAGGTCTATAACTTCATCAGTTTTTTATACGATAAATACGCTACAACAAAAGGTGACTATTGCAGCAATGCCATAGCAGGCGAAATTGATGGTATTGGCAAGTATAATGGAAGCGAGTGGACAGCAATACATACTTTAGGAGAAGGGCCAAATGAGCAATTTAATGCCCAGCTCAACCGCCCCTATTTAGAAATGAGCCAGCTCAAAACCACTTGGTTTAAGGTAAATCTTAAAAATGTGAATGGAACCAAGCTTGTAGTTGACAATAGAAACTCAAACGCGGTTGAAATAAAGATTTATGCTGGCAATTGCCAATCAATGACCTTGATTGGTGCCACATCTAATAACAATATTATTTCGCTTGATTGTGTGAACGATGGTGAATACATGTTTCAAGTTTATTCTCTGGCTGATCATGAAGGCTATGTGCAGCTAAGAATTGAAACCCAGCCTGCATTGGGCATTTGTCCGGTAATAAACCCAACTAAACTTATTGCCAATTTTGATTACGGAAGGGGTTGCAAAGGGGATTCAATTCAGTTGATTAATCTATCATCGTCAGGCACCGATATTACCTATAAATGGGCCTTCGGAAACGGTGATACAACTAGTTTAACCCACCCTGTTGCGGTTTATAAATCAAGTGATCCAGATAGCGTAAAAATTACCCTATGGGCGGTTAATTCAAAAACCAAGCAACAAGATAGCACCAGCGAGTGGTTGTACTTAAAAGTACCTGAAATGGGGCTAATATCTGATACTTCAATTTGTTATAATCAGGTAGAACTTGAGATTAAGAATTACAACCCAAACAAATACCGATACGGCTGGCATCAGTTAAATAGTTTTACATTAATTGATGGAGAAAGGGTGCTGCATACTCAATCTAAAAAAAGAAAATACACTCCTAATTTATATACCGATACGCTTAACCTAGTGTTGGTTTCAACAGCCATTAAAAACTGTATAAACTATGATACCATAAGGGTAAGGTCAATACAACTGGGCTTATATAAACTAGGTCAGCAACGCCAATCAATTAAATGCAACGGCCAAGCAGATACCATAGCCATAAAACAATTGCGTTATGCCACAGCTACACAATGGGCCAATGGCGATACAAACCTTATTAAAGTGGTAAATCAACCCGGCTATTACACTTATACGGTAGCGCTACCTTGGTGCTCATACACCGATAGTATTTTGGTGCAAGAGTATGAAATACCTGACTACAGCCTTGATACCAACCTTTGTAAAAATGATTTTGTACTTAGCAATATTAGAATGAGAAATGCAAGCCCCTACAATATTGCGAGTATAAACGGTAAAGAGCCAAGTAGTTATCAATTGTCAGATTCATTCATATATTTAAACTGGGCAACCTTTGATAGCAGTTGTTTTTATACCGATACATTAAAAGCACCAATAAGCAGTATTTGGAACTTTAAAGACCAACAAACGGTGCTTTGCGAAGGAGATACCATTGAGCTAATTGCACCTAAATCACCATTCTCTTATTCGTGGAATAATGGTGTTAAAAGTGATACTATTAATGTTGTAAATGGAAACACCTACAAGCTCAAGGCAAGTTTAAACAACTGCCATTACACACTCAATTATTTGGTGAGCGAAACACAAAGTCCAAAGCCAGTAAACGATACAACAGTTTGCAACTTTGATCCGCCTTTGCACTATAAGGTAAATGACATGTTCA
>JBMYOR010000671.1:0-2145 GCA_049599535.1 Bacteroidia bacterium
AATAACATCGGCTATTTCGTTCTCTTTAGCTTCTCTAATTTTTTTGATGGATTTAAAATGGGTGAGTAGCTCTTTTGATGTTTTTTCGCCTATACCTTCAATTTGTTGCAGTTCGGTTTTAAAACTGCCTTTGCTTCTACGGTTTCGGTGAGCGGTAATAGCAAAGCGGTGGGCTTCGTTTCTCAAATGTTGAACTACTTTCAGTGAGTCTGAAGATTTGTCAACATGCAAAGGGTAGGGGTCTCCCGGTTTGTAAATCTCCTCAAGCCTTTTGGCAATGCCCACAATTTCAATCTTGCCAATTAAATCAAGCTTATCAAGGCTTTTAAGTGCAGCGCCCAGTTGTCCTTTTCCGCCATCAATTACAATAAGGTTTGGCAAAGGTTGTGCTTCTTCTTTTAGCCTTTTGTAGCGTCTGTACACCACTTCTTCCATAGTGGCAAAATCGTCTATTTGATCTACTGTTTTTACATTGAAAATCCGGTAATCGGCTTTACTGGGCTTACCTCCTTTAAATACCACACAGCTACTTACAGGGTAAGAGCCCTGCATGTTTGAGTTATCGAAACACTCAATATGATGCGGTTGATTTTGAAGACCCAAATCGTTTTTCATCCGCTCCATGAGCTCGAGCGTGCGCTTTTGCGGATTTTTTATTTCAATGGCTTTTAACTTTTGCTGGGCGTAGGCCACGGCATTTTTCTTTGAGAGCTCCAAAAGCTTCTTCTTATCACCAATTTTTGGGTTTGTAAACCTTAGATCTCCAGCTTCAATATCAATTTCAAAAGGCAAATAAATTTCTCGAGAAGTGCTGTTAAATTTTTCTCTAATATCAGTTAAGGCAAAGAGCAATAAATCTTCATCAGTTTCATCAAGCTTATTTTTAAATTCAACAGTATGCGTTTGAATTATGGTGCCTTGCACCACTTTAAGGTAATTCACAAAGCTGTAGCGGTTGTAGGTGTAAATATTAAATACATCTACATTGTGAATCATGGGATTTACTACCGTTGATTTATTGGTGAAGTTCTCTAATAAATCAACCTTAATTTTCCATTCTTCAGCTTTTTCAAATTCTAGATTGGCTACACTTTGCTCTAATTGTTCTTTTAAATATTGTGTTACAACTTGATAATTCCCTTTTAGAATTTGACGAATCTGCTTTATAGATTGATTGTAGTGCTCTTCCGTTTCTAATCCTTCGCATGGGCCATTGCACAAACCCAATTGATGCTCAAGGCAAATTTTGAACTTACCCGCATTAATGTTGTCTTCGGTTAGGCTAAAATTACAAGTTCTAATAGGAAAGAGCTTGCGCAAAACATCCATTATAATCTTCATTCGGCTAACTGAAGAGTAAGGGCCAAAATACTCACTACCATCAAACACCCGGTTGCGCATGGGAAAAACCCTTGGAAAACGCTCCTTTTTTATAGTGATAAAAGGGTAGGTTTTTCCATCTTTAAGGTTGATGTTATAACGGGGTTGAAGTTTCTTGATCAAAGAATTCTCCAACAAAAGCGCTTCAAACTCAGAATTAACCACCGAAAATTCAATGTTTCTGATTTTAGCAACCATCAGCCTTATACGAGCAGAATCGGTCTGATTTTTTGTGAAATAAGATGATACCCGCTTTTTTAGATTTTTGGCTTTGCCTACATATAGCAGCTCATTATCAGTATCGTAGTAGCGATAAACGCCCGGGTTTTCAGGAATACTTTTTACTTGTTCTTCAACTTGTGTGGTAGGATAGGCCATGGGCTCGCGAAGTTAAATTAATGGCTTTTTGCTTCAAGAGAAAAAACTAAGGAATCTTTATCTATTCAAATGGCTTAATTTTTTTTATTACCCTTTATTGTCATGTTGATGCCCCAGATTTTTGACAAAAACCAAGAAGTTTTGATGACAGCCAAGAATAGACCTGACACTTCTTTTAGAGCTAAATGATTACTAAATGAACCATCTTTAAACTATTCAGCCAATAGAGAAGTGTCAGGTCTTTCGTGCTTAAATTGGCTCTCTAAGTTAAATTAATGGCTTTTTTATTTCTTATTAAAAGAAAGAACTTATTGATTTTAATTGTGCCTTTAGAAATGATTATTCATTGCTGAAGCCAATGAAGATTTAATAACATTATGTGTTTGC
>JBMYOR010000672.1:0-2133 GCA_049599535.1 Bacteroidia bacterium
TCAGTTTCGGGATGTTATGGGACTGGTTGGGGAACTCTTGGGATGATTTCGGCGTGATCTTCGGGTGATCTAGGGATGCTTCGGGGAGCCAGCCAGATAGCGGGATAGTCATTGTCTTGTCCAAAGCCCCCAAACCACCAACTTCTCCGAGATCATGAAGCTTGCACGCCGGCCAAAAATGGTTTTGTTGCTTTTGCCCAACCTTTTTAGAAATACATATTGAATTGCACCGTGAGCAAACAATACCACTAGAAGACCTTCGAAAATCCCGAATTGAAATACTAATAGTCCGCAAACTCCTGCCATAATGAGAGCGTATCGGCCTTCGGCTCTTACGTGAGCTATATTGGCTATCATTTTCCAACCAGAATAGACCATGATAATTCCTAAGGCATATTCAGGTGTGTACACCAATATTTCGGGAAATATTACAACTATGATTAGTACAAGTGCTGTAAATAGATTTGACATCTTGGTAATGGCTCCTGCAACTGCGTTGGTCGTACTTTTTGCAAGTCCGTCTAGGTTAGTCATTCCACCAAAAAATGTTGCCCCCATATTGGCAATCCAAATAGCCTGTAAACTGTTGTTTGAATCACATTTTCTTTTAAGTGGGTCTAGCTTTTCAATTGCTACGTTGCTCATCACCTGCTCAATGACGTCAATGGTACCCAACATCATTGCATAGCCAATCATTTTTACAATAAGCAACATTGTTTCTTGGTTGTTATAAGCAGCAAAACTCGGTATCGGTAAAGCCAATTGGAAGGGCACTTCATCGATATGAAGCAAAGGCAAAGGCATAAAAAATGTCAATCCGAAACCTGTGAGCATAATGACTAAATATGGTAAGGCAGGCATTTTTTTCTGATAGTACTTGTATAGCATTACAAACGAAACCAGTGATACTGTGGAGAGAATTAGAATCATTTCTCGTTCGAAATTGAGCCATTCTTCTGTCTCATGTTGAATGTCATAGAGAAAGGGTAGAAACTTCAAAAGAATTTTAAGTCCAACTCCGGCTAATAGCCCTTCCACTAAATAATGTGGAACTAATTTTAAAATGAATCGTTCCCACTTAAACTTCCAAACTAGCATTTGAAAAGTGGCGGTAAGAAAAATTACAAACGGCATGTTTTCCATACCAAAAGTGTGAACCCCTAAGGCCAATGCTGGAGCTAGACCAGCTGCAACTCCAGGAGTACCAACGTAATTCCCGGGTCGTACTAGGTAAGATAAATAACTAACAATGGTGGCAAAAATGACTGTGTAAAGCCCTGTCATTACTGGATAATCTGACATGAGGCAAATACCTACTGTTAAAGGAACTGCCATTATACCGGCCACACTTCCTGCTAAAGCATCTCTTTTAAAATGATGCAATGAATCTATAAATCGTTGTTTAATCATGATGTAATTATTAAGTGAATGAAAATTGAAATTGCAGTTGGTTGTTTAAATTGGCATCACTTAATAATCCAGCAGTAGCTTGCAGAAAAGAATATATAATTTGGTTCTTTCACAATTCGATTGGATTGGTATAGGTGTTGGTTTTGTAACAAAAAAGGAACATCCTTCATGGAACTTGTCCTTTAATAGAGCGCTTTGAAAATCAGTAGAATCAAACTTTTCCTCTTTTTCAGTTTTGAATTCGGTTTCTTTTTCGCCTCCACTCTTTCCTGACTTTTGTTCTTCTTCAGTTTCTATAAGCTGAAATGAGAAATCATTAAAATAGACTTCTCCTGTCCAGGCAGTTAGTAAACTTATTGCGAGAATGAGCGGAACAAAAAAGCCTTCGACCCTTTCAATAATGACCTGTATTTTATTCTTTAGTTTGATAAAACAAAGGTTGTATCTGTCTTTTTATTCTTCGTTGATATAAGTCAACGGTCGTATTGATTTTATTTACTTTGGAAAATGTTTAAGTGCATCTACAATTGGTGTTGACTGTTTTTCGCTGAACAAGAGATGAAGTTTAATGAATTACCACGGAAATAATTTCTAGTTAAACTGAAAGTTGTTGTCAATTTCCAAAAACATTGGTATCTCAATATCATCAACTATTTTAATCATTTCTTGCAAAGCAAATAAATTCAGACTAAATTAAATCATCCTACCAACGTTCCATTTTTT
>JBMYOR010000673.1:0-2132 GCA_049599535.1 Bacteroidia bacterium
TGTAAGTAATGTATCGCAAGTAGAAATAGACAATCTTAAACTATATAAAGATGATGGCACAACTCTTATGTTTGATTCAAGTGTTGGATTTACAGATGCAGCGTTTACTCAGATTGCTGCAAATGTTGGTAGTTCAAATGCAGGTAGTACAGTTACAACTGTAGATAATTCAAATTTAATCAACCCATTTACTACAATTGGAGGGTCTACTGCATCAACAACAGCAGGAAGTCAAGTTAGATTCCAGAAAGTTACTTTATTTAGTCCACTAACACTAACAGTTAAAGCTATTAAAGATGCAAACCCTGGTAGAGTAGTTTCAATTGGTTTACACTCAGGCCCAGAAATTTTTACGCACCCAAAATCAGATTACAGCAAATATGATTTTAGAACTGAAGATGGCGATAGAATTGCGGCACTACTGGGTGCAACAGGCAGTTTACCTGAAGGTTGCGTAGATAGAATTTACGTTGAAAATGAAAAGTCTATTGTAGTTAATAGGCTTTTGTGGGAGGGGATAACTAATGCTCGCCTTGCCAAAGAAAATCCCGTGAATATTACAGTTACCACACAAAAATTAACAGCCGATACTGCTATTGTGTTAGTGCGTATTTTGTACAACAAGATCGTTACTGGCGAAAACCATTTTTTAAATGTCTATGTAACAGAAGACGGAATTATTGATTACCAATACGACATTAGAGTAGGCGATATTAAAGACTACAAACATGAGCATGTGTTTAGAAAAAACCTTACAAATTCATTAGGCGATTCTCTTGTTGCGGGTAGCAATAACGTAGGTTACGTTGAAGGAAGAGTTTTTCAACGACGATTTGTGATACCAGTAAAAAAAGATACACCAGGTGAAGAGTTTAAAACCGGTTGGAATCATGAAAAACTGAGTATAGTGGCTTTTGTTAGTAAAAGAAATGAAAATGATTTTGAAGTAATACATGTTGTTGAAGAGCACTTATAATGGCAAAATAGCTTTGGGTCTATTGATTTTTGGGCTTACTTGTATTTATTCTTGTACGCCAAAAGAGGTAGCAGAACATAAGATCAAGATCACGGCAGAAAGAGCGAATAAGAATAACGAGTTTTTGATGTCTGGTTCGCCGCTTAAAACAGAAGATTTACCTGTTTTTTCGGGGCTAAAATATTTTCCAATTAACTACAGTTACTTGGTAAAGGCCCAAATTAGTATTGCAGCGAGTCCAAAAACTATAATTTTAGAACAAGGCGATACAGTTAAGCAAATGCTCAAATATGGCAAAGTAACTTTTAGTTTGCTCGAAAAAGAGTTTTCACTTACAGTATATAAACCAGTTTTAGATGCGCTAAGCGACCAAGAAGATTATTTGTTTGTTCCGTTTTTTGATGCAACCAATGGCATTGAAACCTATGCTGGTGGACGCTATTTATACCCCGAAATGCAAGTTGATGGCTCTTTAATAATTGACTTTAATTCGGCATCAAATCCGTATTGCGCATACAACCATAAATATAATTGCGTGATGCCTCCCCAAGAAAATACAATAGATTTTGAAATAAAAGCTGGCGAGAAATCTTATCACTAGGCGGTTTTTTGCACCTTTGTTAGCCAAGTAAAGTGAATTATGAACATTTCATTCAATTGGCTCAAAGAGCACATTGATCTTGATAATAAGACAGTAGAACAAGTAGCCGATATTTTAACCGATATAGGCCTTGAAGTAGAAGATATTTATCAATACTCAACTTTAAAGGGTAGCCTTGATGGAGTAGTAGTAGGGCATGTTTTAGAGACTATACAACATCCTAATGCCGATAAATTAAAGGTTACCAAAGTAAATATAGGCTTAGAAGATCCGGTACAGATTGTTTGTGGTGCTCCAAATGTGTCAGAAGGTCAAAAAGTGCCAGTAGCAACTGTGGGCGCAAAGCTTACGTTTTCTGACGGAAAGGAGTTAAAAATTAAAAAGGGCAAAATAAGGGGAGAGGTTTCAATGGGCATGATTTGCGCTGAAGATGAATTAGGTGTTGGCGAGAGCCATGACGGAATTATGGTTTTGAACAATGATTTAACAGCAGGTACTCCATTTAAGGATGTAGTTGATGCTTATGTTGATGATATTATCGAAATAGGTTTAACA
>JBMYOR010000674.1:0-2114 GCA_049599535.1 Bacteroidia bacterium
CATATTAACTTCTTTTTGTGGCGATACTATCACTGATGGATCAGAATAGTAATACTTAACTTTTGATTTACTACCTTCAGATGATATTGTCAGGTACTTATCCTTCAATATCAATTCTGGTAGCATTTAAAATATCGTTGCCTTGCGATCCTTGTAAAAACAAAGTAAGTGACCAATTACCAAGTTCAACTCTGTTGGTAATTCCATAAATAAAATCAGGGTTAGCATCACCAATTACTACCCTATCGTCAGGTTCTGGTTCAAAAACACTTTCGCCATTTTTATTAATGTAGTAAGCTTGGCCATTATCGGGATCAACCCCACCATAAATGTAGCCAAAAAGGGTACCCAAGGGCAATCCTTCTTTTACAAGAGAAGCTTCTCCCCTGCCAGCAATGCCACCTACTAACAATTGTTGGCCAACTAAATCAATCACCTTATTTCTATTGATTGAAAAATTAAGGTTTGTAATCCATTTTAATTTACGAGAGTCTATATTAACTGTATTTATTGCCATTTCGAAACCACGGTTTTCAAGTGAGCCGATGTTTTGAATTGCATTATCAAAACCTGTTGAACGTGGTAAAGGAGCATTTAAAAGTAAATCGTTTGTTCTTCTAACATAATAATCTGTGGTAATGGCCAATCTGTTTTCAAAAAAAGCGGCATCGAGGCCAATATTAGTTTGCACAGACTCTTCCCACCTTAGTTTATTATTGCTAATTGATGCCGGAAAAGTACCTGGCTGCACAGCGCCCCCAATTGGGTAGTTTGCTCCTTGCCCTACTAGGCCTAAGTAGGCATAATTATTACCTATTTGATCATTGCCAGTAATACCCCATCCTGCTCTTACCTTAAGTTCAGATATATTCTCAAATCGACTTAAAAACTTTTCTTCAGATAGGCGCCAACCTGCTGATAGTGAAGGAAAATACCCCCATCGGTTTTCAGGACCAAAAACACTTGAGCCATCGGTTCTAAAGTTTACAGTCATTAAATATTTGGTATTGTATTCATAATTAACTCTACCTATAAATGATTGATTTGCTTTTTCAGATCTAGTACCTGTTGCCGAAATAAGATCAGAACCCGCATTAGGTGTTACAATTCCATCGCCAGCAAAGTTTTGGGTGGTGATTCCGTAGCTCTGCCAATCAAACTTTTGTGTAACACTACCCACCAAAAAATCTAAGTTGTGTTTGTTAAAAGTTTTTGTATAACTTAAGGTATTATCAAAAATGTAATAAGAGTTATGATCAATATAACTAATTGCTCTACCATTTAAAGCCCTACCAAAAGTGGTTTTAAAAGGATCAAGAAATGAATCGAAGTTTGAATTATTATGATCAATTCCTAAATTGGTTTTAAAATTTAAGCCTGGCAAAATCGAAAATTTTGCATACACATTTCCAATAATTCTTTGGTTGGTGAAAAGCCTATCGGTTCCATCGGTGCTGGCCAATGGGTTTTCCCAGTTTTGAAACGGATTTGATGTAAAAGATCCATCAGCATTATAAATTCCAATATTGGGTGGCGTTGATAAAGCTCCTAAAAGCACCCCACCTGAATTTACATTAGTATTATCAGTTACATCTACATCTTTATAAACAGTATAGGCAAGCCGTGTACCTACTTTTAACCAGTCTTTTGCTTCATGATCAAAATTGATTTTAAAACTAGACCTACTCATGTTCGATGAGCGAATTGCTCCATTTTGTTCGGTCCATCCACCTGAAATGTAGTAGGATGAGTTTTTGATTTTTCCTTGGGTAGATAGCTGGTAGTTTTGAGAAGTACCCCTGTCAAAAATCATGTCTTGCCAATCGGTATCTTCTGTATACTGAGTCCAATCAGTATTTTGACGCATTTCTGTCATTAAAATTCTGTAGTCTCTGGCATCTAAAACGGGTATGGTTTTCCAAACTTCAGAAAAGCCTACATAACTATCAAAAGTTATTGACGACTGATTTCCGCTACCCATTTTTGTGGTAATTAACACTACCCCATTTGCACCCTGAGAGCCATAAATGGCAGCTGCCGAAGCATCTTTTAAAATGGTAATACTTGCAATATCGGCTGGATTGATTGATCGAGTATCTAATGTAGGTACACCA
>JBMYOR010000675.1:0-2108 GCA_049599535.1 Bacteroidia bacterium
AGTTCGTGTACAAGCGCAAGGCAACCCTTAAGGTGCTTAGCTTCTATTTTTTTAACTTGAATTTGATTGGTCATTGCAACTCAAATAACATTGGTAATAAAATCCTCGGTGCGAGGCCTTAAATTTGATGCGCAAATTACGTGAATATGAGTAAGCGGCTCGTTACCTTAAACCAATTCGTTGTTGAGCAACAAAAAGAATTTCCTTGTAGTGAAGGACGTTTAACCCGATTATTAAGTGATATTGGCGCAGCTGCCAAAGTGATTACCAGAGAGGTACGCAAGGCAGGCTTAGTTGATATTTTGGGAGCTGAGGGTTCTACAAATATTCAAGGCGAAGAAGTACAAAAACTTGATCTTTATGCCAACAAAACCATGATTAGGTTTTTAAAAAATGGTGGAGAATGCGCCGTAATTGCGAGTGAAGAAGATGATGACGTGGTAGTTACCGAAAATGCCTACGATTACACAAGCCCTAAATATGTAGTTACAATGGATCCACTTGATGGATCAAGTAACATTGATGTAAATGCATCGATAGGTACTATTTTTAGTGTTTATACTCGCCTTAGCCGACAAGGAAAAGCTGATGCCAATGATGCTTTGCAAAAAGGGTCAGAACAGGTTGCCGCTGGTTATGTAATTTACGGTTCATCAACCATGTTGGTTTTTACTACTGGTAATGGTGTAAATGGATTTACCCTTGATCCAGGTATTGGTGAGTGGTGTTTATCTCATCCAGATATTACTATGAGCAACGAAGGCAAGATTTTTTCAGTAAATGAGCAGAATTATCACTCGTTTGATAAAGGTGTTCAAAAGTTTATTGATTATTGTAAAGAAGATAATGAAACCGAAGGAAGGCCTTACAGAGCCCGCTACATTGGTTCGTTGGTAGCTGATTTTCATAGAAATTTATTAAAAGGGGGGATATTTATGTACCCTAGTACCACCAAGGCTCCCAAAGGCAAACTCAGATTGGTATATGAATGCAATCCAATGGCTTTTATTGCTGAGCAAGCTGGTGGAAGAGCCACAAATGGCACCATAAGAGTAATGGATATTAAGCCAACTGATTTGCATCAGCGCGTGCCTTTTGCCGTTGGATCAGAGAATTTAATGGACCAGCTAAGAACCCACTTAGCCACTTGGGGTTAAAAGCATACAAGCATCTATTTTAATTATTATCTTTTTGATGCTGATTTGTATTTCAGACCATAGGATTAGTGTGTAGTTAAAACTAATGTGTATGGAACGATAGAATGACTCAGATACAAAGGCTATACATATTTTACTTATCGCTAACATACGAATAACGAGCCTTTACACCTTATTTGCAGGCATAAAAAACGCCCACTAATTGCGGGCGTTTGTGATTTTGTAGCTAAGGTTAAAATTTAGCGCTAGCTCGTTTGCTAGTTATTGTGTTCTATTTTGAATATATCTTTAATGGCTTGCTGAAAAGATGCCTTTGGCAATGCTCCAGCGGCCATTTGAGGTTGCTCGCCTTTTGGTACAAACAATATTGAAGGTATGCTTCTAATACCAAACATGCCACTTAATTCGGCTTCTTGCTCAGTGTTGATTTTATAAATATCTACTTCGCCATTGTAATCAGTGGCAAGTTCTTCAAGAATAGGGGCCACTGCTTTACATGGTGCGCACCAATCTGCATAAAAGTCTATGATTACAGGATTTTCACCTTTAAAGCTCCACTCTTTTGAGTTTTCGAAATCAAATATTTTCTGTTTGAAAGTTTCTTTGGTTAAATGTTCAACTGCCATTTTCTTAAATTTTGGTGATGCAAATTTCAAGACTCAATCTTGGGTCTTTTGTTATTCTTATCACATAAGAGTTTTAGATTAGGGTCTCGTCCATGATTAACAACTTTAAGATGATTTTCATCGATCTCATTGCATTCATTGCCATCTATAGTTGGTGCATCTAATAATAAACAGCCTAACAAGAAGACATGCATAAACTCTATTGATTCTTTTGAGATTCCGTTTTCACTAAACGGATCTATATCTAAAAGTCGAACTTCTATATACTCAACCCCTCTATGGTGAAGAGCTTGCAGAGCACTTTCTCCAGAGAAGGCTATGTTTT
>JBMYOR010000676.1:0-2108 GCA_049599535.1 Bacteroidia bacterium
AAAAGAATTGCTTGCTTTGAACCATCAAAAAAACACAAAACAATAATCTCATGAAATCGAACAAAATACTCATTTTATTGGCAGTATTACTTTGTGTTAGTGCTGGTTTTATGGCGGTGCAATTGGTTTCTATAACCAAGCAAGCGCAAGAAATCGAAGAAAAAATTAATATGGCAGCTCAAGTGCAAATCAATTTGCAGCATGCAGCCGATGCAATTGCTTTAATGATTCATTAGAATCATTTCCTATTCTCAGCTTTATGGTTTAAACTTGAATTTCAATTAAGATATGCAGTTTAAACCATCAGAGTTAATACTAAATAGTAGGGGTGGGGTGTTTCACCTTGATCTAATTCCTGAAGAAATATCTGACAAGATTATTTTGGTAGGCGACCCAGCAAGGGTTAAAACAATTTCGCGTAGGTTTACCCAAATTGAAGTTGAGAGAAACCACAGAGAGTTTTTTTCAGCAACGGGAACAATTGATGGTAAACGTATAACTGTAATATCAACCGGAATTGGAACCGATAATATTGATATAGTTGTAAATGAGCTTGATATACTGGCATCAGTTGACCTTGAAAAACGGGAGCTTTTAGAAGATGGCCAAAAATTAAGATTAATACGCCTTGGCACATGTGGTATTTTACAAGATCATATTCCTGTTGGTGCTTTTATGCTTTCAAAAATGTCGATTGGTTTTGATGCTTTAATGCACTTTTATAAGGCTGAAGAAAGCTATGAAGTGTATCATTTAAAAGATCAGTTGCAAAATCATTTTGAAGATAAAGGCCTTACCGTACCATTTTATGTAACTGAATCTAAAGGTAACTTTGTGTTTGATATACCTGAAAAACATCAGGGCATTACTGCCACCTTGCCTGGTTTTTATGGCCCACAAGGTAGATCAATTAAATCGCCAATTAAGTATCCTGATTTTTTACAAATTCTAAATAACTTTAGTTCTGAAGAGCAAAAAGTGGTGAATTTTGAAATGGAATCGAGTGGTTTATTTGGTATGGCTGGCATTTTAGGTCACGAGAGTGCTTGTGTTTGCCTAGGCTTAGCCAATAGAATTACGGGTGAGTTTTTAAAAGATCAAAACGAAAGAATGGAGCGACTTATAGATCAGGTTTTAGATAGTATTTAAGGCTTTACCAAAATCAATTTAGTAAATGATTGGTAGGAGCTAGTTACTTTTAATAGGTAAAGGCCTTGGGGGTGTTTTTTTAGTGATATAACAGAAAAATTGCTATCTGTACGCTTTTTAGATATCAGTTTGCCGCTGTTGTTAAAAATTTCAATTGTTGCAGTTATGTTATTATTATTTTTTATGTAAAGCAAATCAACCACAGGGTTGGGGTAACAGCTTATTTGGCTTTTTAAATCAGTTGATATATGGGTAGTGTTAAAATATGGGTTATCATTATTGCCATTAAGCCAAATGGCACCAATATCAGGCTGGGGGTTGTGAATCGTATTGTTGTAATCAGAAAAAGTACCCATAAACTCAAGTTCGGCACCTGTATTATGGGCCTTTGAGTTGGTTAAAAGGGCGTAATTATTGGCCGTAGCATTTTTTATGAGTTGGTTAAAGCTCTTATTAATAATTAAATTACGGTGAAATAAATAATTATCAAACCCTATTGTTTCGTTTAAGTGAATGTTATAATTTGATTCATTTAAGCATAAATTGTTTTTAATGGCAATTGAGCCAAAGGTTGATGAAACTAATAAGCCCTGATTTTTGAAATGTGCCGTATTGTTAAATACGTATAGATAAGGTGTTATCCCACTTTCTTTTGATTCATTATTGTAGTTGGTCCTATTTTTAATAAAATCAATATTATTATCACTACTTTTTTGAATAAAAATATTAGAATATATGTAAACTAATTTTGGGTTTAAAATATTTATTGCATTTCGGTTTGCCCAAAATAAATTGCGAGTAATATGGGCGGTAGTGTTGTTGTTAATTGAAATATGCGCTCCTTCATTTACATCTTTAAACTCATTTTCAACAATAAGAGCCTTGGTATTATTCAGGGCCAAATCAATACTTTGCCTTTGGCAGTTGTTAAATTTATTGCCTGTTATATTTAAATTCAA
>JBMYOR010000677.1:0-2106 GCA_049599535.1 Bacteroidia bacterium
TGTATTGGCGGCAAATACAATCCTGGTACTTGCTCAAATACTTCATACTCTAATCCTTCAGAATCCCAAATCAACTCGGTGCCTTCTTTTTTACCTTCAAATAATGTAACAGTTGCACCATCAATCCCTTCTACATCAAAACTTTCGGCATAATAGGGTAAGCTTTTGGTTATTAATGCATAATTGAGCAGTGGATTTACTTGATTTACGTAGGCTTCAATTACAAGCTCAGACTCATATTCGGGTAAATCTTGATCATACACATCGGTACAACCTACAAATCCAATAAAAGCAATTAGTATGTAATAATAATTTTTCATTTGCTTTAAAATTTAAAGTTGTAACTAACTGAAGGAATTGCCGGAAAATAAACCATTTTTCGTTCGTTTACGCCATTGGCTAAATCGGTATCATCATAAACAAAGTATGGGTTTTTTCTATTGTAAGCATTAAATATTGAGAAATTCCATTCGCCACTCCAAATTCGTTTTTTCTTTTGCTTTGGAATAAAAATTACGCTAAGGTCTCCCCTATGGTAGGGAATTAATCTTTCGCCATTAAACTCATCAGGATAAATTGAAATTATATCGAAAAACGGCATTATCTGAGATGGATCAGTTCCTTCAAAACCAATGTTACCAAACATACGGCCCACGGTAGGCGTATATGCAATACCTGTTGCGAACACCCAAACAGCCGAAAACTTCCATTGATCATTGATTTTATATGTCCCTAAAATAGAGATATCGTGCCTTCGATCATATCTCGGAAAATAAGGTTCGTCATTATTTAACGGACTTATAGTTCTGGTGGTTTTACTCCATGTATAGCCTATCCAACCGGTAAGTCTGCCTTCATTTTTTTTGATAAAAAGCTCGGCGCCATAAGCCAAACCATCGCCACTCAGTACGCTTTTATCAATCTCTTCAGCAATAAACAAGTTAGCTCCTGGCATAAAATCAATTTGATTGCGCATTGGTTTGTAAAACAATTCAACTGATGTTTCATATGCATTATCTTTTAAATTTTGAAAATACCCTATGGCACCTTGATAAGCAATCTGCGGTTTAATTCTACGAGATGATGGCAACCACAAATCTGTAGGCAGTGTGCCACCCGATATTGAAGCCAAGTGCAAATACTGCATATTTTTAGTAACCGAACCCTTTATTGATGATGCTTCGCCAGTAATATATCTGAAAGCAAACCTTGGTTCAAGACCACCATAATATTGTACATTTTCCCAATCATCCCATTTTAAGGTATCAAAAGTTGGCGCACCTGTTATTGAATCATAAACGGCTTCTTTATAAGGACCAATGGCATTAAAACCAGAGTATCGTAAACCTACTACTACATTTAGCAAATCATTAAAATCATATTCAAATGATATATATGCAGCGTACTCAAGTGCGTATCTGCTATCGTTTTCGAGTTTAATTTCTTGATCAGAAAATGAAACACTAGCCGCACCTGGATTAAAGGTATGATGGGTAGCCAAGCCACCAAACTTGATTTTGCCTTTGCTACCGGCAAAATATTCAAAGTTTGATTTAAAGCTGTAGTCTCTAATTGACGAGAAAAACTTGAAGTTTAAGGCGCTAAACCCACCACCAAATGTGAAATTGTAATCGTTGTAAATTAGTGATGTATTGCTAAATAATTTATCGCTAAAAAGGTGGTTCCACCTAAGGGTTACGGTGCTATTACCCCAATCGCTGCCGAACTCAGGCGGGTTGGTAGATTGTGATGTATTGTCTTTAAACGAAAAAACATCGCGGCCAAAATAGCCTGAAAGGTAAAGCCTATTATTATCATTTAAAGTGTAATTAACCTTGGCATTTAAATCATAAAAATAGTATCTATTACCCTTTGCGGTTTCGTTTAAAAAAGGCTGTACCAATACATCTGCATAGGTTCTGCGGCCAGCTATCATAAATGAGCTCCTATCTTTTTTAAATGGACCCTCTAAATACAATCGCGATGAGATAATACCTAAACCGCCTTTAGCCTTAAACTCTTGCGAATTACCATCATTTAGCTGCACATTTAAAACTGATGATAACCTACCCCCGTAATTTGCAGGCATTCCCCCTTTTAAAATGC
>JBMYOR010000678.1:0-2101 GCA_049599535.1 Bacteroidia bacterium
GATTATTTATACTATGAATTAATTGATTCAAACGAATGCCGTGGACTTGCCACCACTATGCTATACATCACTCAAAAACCATTGCCTTCTTTTACAATTCAAGATTCAATTGTAGAACTAGGCAATAGCCCAGTGTTTAGCAATACAAGCTCTAGTGAAAATAACGCTAACTTCTTGTGGCGAATAACTGGACTTGACACAATGAAAAGCGGTGATTTTGAACCAAATCTTACACCCGATAGCCTTGGCTATTATGATGTTAGCTTGGTGGTTACTGATAAACTCCGTGGTTGCACCGATTCAATTACCATTACAAAAGGATTTAAGGTAGTACTCGGAACTTCAACTAAAGAAATACTTGAAAATGAGCTAGAAATATTCCCGAATCCAGTACATGATCAATTGTATTTAGAGACAAGCGCATTTAATTCAGCGCAAGTTTTTATTTATAATTCACAGGGGCAATTAGTGCTTAGCCAAATCTTAAATGCTCAAGTTGAATCTATTGATGTGTCAAATTTGACCAAAGGAGTTTATCTCTTAAAATTGAATCACGGAGATAAAACTGTTGATATGAAGTTTATTAAGAACTAAAGCTTATCAAAACTTCGGCCTTCAAACATTTTTAGAATTTCAGGCAAAATCACTTTTAAATTGGCCTTTGCCTTTGGTTGATCGTGCATTACGATTATACTCCCGTTTTTTAGTTTCTTCATTTTATGCAAGGCTATTATGGGGTTTGATGTCGTATCAAAATCATAGGTAATGAAGGTCCACATTATAATTTTGTAGCCCATTTTTCTAATTCTAGCGGCTTGCCAAGGCCAAAGCTTACCATAAGGCGGTCGCATCAGGTTTGAGTCAATTAGCGGTTCAGCTTTCTTAAAATCTTTAAGCCAAGTGCTCCACAAATTTTGCCAAGCACTCTTATGGCTATAGGTGTGATTTCCAACAGCATGCCCTTCACTAAGCACCCTTTGATAAAGCTCTGGGTGTTTTTGAACGTTTTGGCCCACACAAAAAAAAGTGGCCTTTACGTTTTTCTCTTTCAATAAATCAAGCACCCAAGGCGTAACTTCAGGAGTGGGTCCGTCGTCAAAAGTTAAATATAAATGTTCGCTTTTTTTAAGCCGCCAAGCACACTTTGGCAGTAAGTATTTGAAGTATCTATTGGTAAAGTAGAATCTCACCTAATTTAAATATGCTGCTGAGTTATTTTCTTCTAGACTTACCTCAACATGCTCTTGTGTGGTACTTGCCAAAGAAATGCCTACAAAGTCTGCTCTAATAGGAAACCTTAAATAATCTCTAAAAACAAGAACGGCTACTTGCACTTTTTTAAAACCTTGCTCAATAAATGGTACTACGGCATGTATCATAGTACTGCCGGTGTAAAGCACATCGTCAACTACAATTACAACGTCATTCTCGTTGGGGGTAAACTCGCTGCTCATTACAACAGATTCTACTGTTGGTTTATCCTTATTTATGCTAATTTCTAGCTGAGCAATTTCCTTATCACAATTTACTTGCTTTAGTTTTTTCTCAATCATTTTGGCCAGTATTGGGCCTTTTTTGGTGATACCAGCTAATATAATTCGTTTTGCATCGTAGTTCTTCTCCCAAATTTCGTAAGCCATTCGCAACAGTATTCGGTCTATTTTTGATGCTCCTAAAATCTGTTTACTCGCCATAAAGCAAAAGTAAGTGGAAAAAATTGTTGGGCAACCAATTGATTACTTTGAAAATACAAATATATTTGCACCCGCAAAAATCGAAAAGATGCAAGCTGATAAACACCCAAGCGAATACAGATACGTTATCTTTCAAGATATGACTAATGGTCACAGGTTTTTAACCCGTTCTTGTGTGAACACGTCAGAAACCGACAAATGGGAAGATGGAAATGAGTACCCAATTTATAAACTAGAGATTAGTAACACCTCTCACCCGTTTTTTACAGGTAAGAAAATGTTGGTGGATACTGCTGGTAGAATTGAAAAATTCCAGAAAAAATACAACAAGAAATAAATAATCATACAACTATCGTAGCCGTATTTGACCAAGTGTTCAGTACGGCTATTTTTTTATTAATAGACTA
>JBMYOR010000679.1:0-2099 GCA_049599535.1 Bacteroidia bacterium
TACAAGTTTTGCTTCAATAATAACATTCTTAAGAATCAGTTTTCCTCCCGGCTCAACTAAAACATTGCCTCCGTCGCATTCAAACTTTAAATTTAAACCATCAATAATCAACGTTTTTCCTGTTTCAACTTTTATTGCATCTAGGGTATATGGATTCGGTTTGGCGTTTGGGTTGGTGACATCGGTATTCCAAGTTTCAATTCCACTTGGATCAGTAACAGTTTCTGTTGTGCATTGAGAATATGCTTGTATGCCTAAGCACATTAAGCCAATAGTAAATAAGTATTTCATTAAGTTAGTTTTTTTCAAGCCATCGATTTCGCCCCGACGACTAGCAGATTTCAAACATAAAAAGAAATACATACAATTGTGTGTTATTTAATTTTTGTTTCGACCAATTGCATTAGTTCAGATGGTTTTTGCCCTAAACCCTTAGATAACTGTATAAAAACTTGAAGGCTTGGTGTTCGCTGCCCTCTTTCAATAAATGAAATATGATTAACGTGTAAATCAGAAAGTTCAGCCAGTTTTTCTTGGCTAAGACTACGTTTTTTACGCAAATCCCTTATCAACTGTCCAAATTGTGGCTGTACTTCCAAGGCCGCAACTTGGTAAGCGGCTCTTTTTTAAACCACCCACAAATGTGTGTATTTTAGCTTAGAATTGAGAAGGTGCTATTTTCTAAGCCTAGCAATCTCCTTAATGTCTTCAGACTCAATTCTATTTAATCCTGATAAACTGCCATTACAAAGCGCTAGCATAGCAAAAGCTACATCATAAGCGTTTATGGAACGGTACTTTTTAGCAGGGCCTACCATGAGCGGATCTACAATGCACATTACTTTTTGGCTAATTTTTTCTCCTAACCTAAACTCATTTCTATTACCCATTAGCAGTGAAGGTTGTAGAATGAATAGGTTTTCATATCCCACTTTTTCTAAGGCATCTTCCATTTGCCCTTTGGTGCGGTTGTAAAATATCTTTGATTTTGAATTGGCTCCCATGGCCGATACCACAGCTAACTGCTTAGCTCCATTCTGGTTTAATGTTTTGGCAATTTTGATCGGGTATTCAAGATCAACCTTTTTAAAGTTTTCTTGAGTTTTGGCTTTTTTAATGGTGGTGCCTAAACAAATGAAAACATCTTCGGCACTTATGGCAGAAATCTCAGACTCTAAATTCTCAAAATTGATAACTTTTTCTTCTAGCTTGTCATTTTGCTTGCCCGTAGGTTTTCTCACCAAAGAAATCACCTTGTTGTAACTAGGAGACTCAAGCAGCAAATTGAGTAAATATCCACCAGTGAGTCCTGTTGATCCTGATATGAGTGCAGTTTTGGGTTGAGAATTCATTTATTAATGCTGTTTTCTAGCCGCCAGACGCCTACTTTCACTCTGTAGATTGGCGTCTGGCGTCTGTTATTGGATTATCGGCTAGAGCTCCATTTTTAAAAACCTACCCGTGTGGCTTTTTTTGTTTTTAGCAATTTGCTCAGGTGTACCCGTGCATAAAATGCTACCACCTTCATAGCCACCCTCAGGGCCTACATCAATAACATGGTCGGCAAGCTTAATTACGTCTAGGTTATGCTCAATTATCAATACCGTATTGCCTTTATCAACCAATTCGCCAATTACTTCCATTAATATTCTAATGTCTTCAAAATGAAGTCCTGTAGTTGGTTCATCAAAAATGTAGAAAGTATTTCCCGTATCGCGCTTGCTTAGTTCTGTAGCCAACTTAATCCTTTGGGCTTCTCCACCACTAAGGGTGGTTGAGCTTTGGCCCAACTTTATATAGCCTAAGCCTACGCTATTTAGCGCTTCAAGCTTTCTTTTAATTTTTGGAATATGCTCAAAAAAGTCAACTGCAAATTCAATTGGCATTTCAAGCACATCGCTAATGCTGTGGCCTTTGTATCGCACTTCAAGGGTTTGGCGGTTGTAGCGTTTACCAAGGCATGAAGGGCAATTCACATACACATCAGGCAGAAAGTTCATTTCTATTTTTCGAACTCCATCACCTTTACAGGTTTCGCAACGCCCACCTTTTACATTGAATGAAAATCGGCCCTGATCATAGCCGCGTATCTTAGATTC
>JBMYOR010000680.1:0-2094 GCA_049599535.1 Bacteroidia bacterium
AGTCAAGACGTCAGACAATAATCTGCAGGGCGCCCCGAGTTGTCAGACGTCGTACCCTTTAAACCTTAAACTAGAAACTTTAAACTAACAAATAAACGTCAGACAACCCTTGCACATCGACCCAAGTTGTCAGACCCTGCTTAAAAAAAAAACCGCAATACTCTAAGTCTAATAAACCTAAAAGTCAATAACACACCAATACAAGATCTTTAAACCATAAACTAATAACTTTAAACTCCCAAATAAACGTCTGAAAACCCTTGCACATCGACCCGACTTGTCAGGCCTTCCTTAAAAACAAAACCGTAAAACTCTAAACTAGAAACTTATCAAACTACAAAGCCTTAGCGATGTAGTTCGAAACTAGAAACCCTAAACTCAAATACGTTTTTATACATTCGCGCAAATTTTAATGAACCAATGCAACTTGAGAACAACCGTTACGTGGTAGAAGGCGTTGACCTTCTTGAAGTTACCGAACAGTTTGGCACACCCCTTTATGTCTACAATGGCAATAAAATTAAGCAGCAATACAACAGACTGAAACAGGCCTTTAAACACGTTAATCTCAAGATTAAATACGCTTGTAAAGCCAATACTAACATTAACATTCTTAAGCTCTTAAAGAATGAAGGAAGCGGTTTAGATACCGTCTCTATAAACGAAGTAAGAATTGGATTAAAAGCTGGCTTTGCTCCTGATGATATTCTTTACACCCCTAATTGCGTTTCTTTCGAAGAGATTCAGAAGGCAGTTGATCTTGGGGTGAATATCAATATTGACAACATTTCGGTACTCGAGCATTTTGGACATAAGTACCAAGGCAGTGTGCCGGTTTGTATACGGGTTAATCCTCATGTATTAGCTGGTGGTAATTCTCATATTCAAACCGGACATATAGATTCTAAATTTGGTATTTCGATTCACCAAATGCGTCATGTAATGCGCGTAGTAAATGCTAACAACATCAATGTAGTGGGCTTGCACATGCATACCGGATCTGACATTTTAGATGCCGAAGTGTTTACGAGAGCTGCTGAACTTTTGTTTGATTCAGCAATCGAGTTTAAAGATCTTAAATACATTGACCTTGGCTCAGGCTTTAAGGTTGGCTACAGGCAAGATGATGTAACTACAGATATTGATAGACTTGGCGAAATTCTTGGTGAGCGTTTCAAAGTATTTTGCGAGGCATACGGTAGAGAAATGGAGCTATGGTTTGAGCCTGGGAAGTTTCTTGTGAGTGAGTCAGGATATTTTTTAGCTAACGTAAACGTAGTAAAGCAAACTGTATCTACCGTATTTGCTGGTGTAGATTCGGGCCAAAACCACTTAATGCGCCCTATGATGTACGATGCATACCATCAGATTACCAATATTAGTAATCCTGAAGGCATTAACCGAGTTTATTCAGTAGTTGGCTATATATGCGAAACCGATACTTTTGGCTACGATAGAAAACTAACCGAAGTACGAGAAGGCGACGTATTGGCTATTCATAATGCGGGTGCATACGGTTTTATGATGAGCAGTAACTACAACTCGAGGGTAAGACCTGCTGAAGTTTTAATACTTGATGGAAAAGCGCATTTAATAAGAGAGCGCGAAACGCTTGAAGATTTACTTAAAAATCAAATAGAAGTACTTTAATACACTAATAAAAAAGCTGTTATTGGTTTTTGATTTAGCATTAAAAACCAATAACAGTTAATATTTAAATAAAACCATGATTGATTTTTGGGATAAACGATACGGGGCCGATGAATTTGCTTATGGCACATTGCCTAATGAATTTTTAAAGGAGCAATTAAAAAACTACAGTGAAGGCAGTATTTTGTTGCCTGCCGAAGGCGAAGGCAGAAATGCTGTATTTGCCGCAAAACAGGGTTTTGAAGTTACCGCTTTTGATATGAGCACGGCGGGGCAAAAAAAGGCTTTGCAATTGGCAAAAAGTCAGAAGGTTGAAATTGATTACGAAATAACACAAGGGCTACTAACGGCAAAAGCTGAAGTTGCAGGAGGGTTAGCACCATACAGTTATTTGTGGAATTTAGGCGATGGCAGTTCGCTAGCATCACAAGCCATTTCATATGA
>JBMYOR010000681.1:0-2094 GCA_049599535.1 Bacteroidia bacterium
AATTATATCATTCTGATGGATGTTTGAAAGTGATTTATCACTTAAAAAAGAAATTGCTTAATGGAGAATATGTGGCATATTATAAAAATGGAAGAATTGCCTTTAAAGGTTAATTCTTGAATGGTGTTAGAAATGGTGAATGGATTGATGGGTATAAAGATGGGAACCTTGCAATTAAAAGAGTATAAAAAGGTGGTTTTGAAAGTATTGCAGAAGGTTGGTGGAAAAATGGACAAACAGCATTTAAAGGCAGATACCAAAATGCGGCTGACAATCAAAGGATAGAAGGGTTTATTATTCCATTTGTCGCGGCTATTCTAGCGTTTACAAAAGCCAAGGTTCACCCAAGCACCAAAAAGCTTTTGTAACTGTATTTTTATTATTTTTAGGGCTCATTTAAAGGTTATGCTAAATGGATTAACTACCCCTTCTCGGCCAGCCGTTTCCTAATTCTACTAAGTGATTCAGGCGTTACCCCTAAGTAGCTCGCTATTTGCCTTTGTGGCGCTATTTGTAAAAGCTCGGGTCTGGTTTCTAATAAATTAACATAGCGTTCTTCAGGCGTTGATGTTATAAAATCAGAGAGCTTATCTTGGGTTTCGCCCATCATGCGTTCGGTTTCTTGCTGCTCAATCTCCTTAAACCTAGGGAACCGTTTGGTAAATTCTTTTTCGGCCTTTGCGCTTATAATGGCAATAGTGCTTTTATCTATACAAGCCAAGGTGTGTTTGCTTGGTTTACCTTTACTTAAGCTTTCAAAATCTGCGGCTACTTGGTATTGCGTAAAAAAATCAGTTGTTTTCTCTTCTCCATTTACAATTCTATACTTTCTCACACAGCCTTCGAGTACAATGAAAGAATCTGTTGTTACCGTACCTTCATCAAACAAAATAGCTCCCTTTTTAAGCTCCTTTACTTCATAAGAGTCAAGCATAAATTGCTTTTCTTCAGCATTTAAGTGCGTAAAGGTTTCTATAAACTGTATGAGCTTATCTTTTATTTCTGTCATTTTATTGCATCTTTAAAAGGAGTACGCGTCGGTTTTCGCATTACTTATCTTAAGTCAACGTTTTGCAGTTGGGCCCCAAAATACTTTTGACCCCGAATTAGAAATCATAATTGCAATGGAATTGATAAGACCGTTAACCATAATGTTAGTAACCGTATTGACGCTGTTTTTTGTTTCGTCGTGCAATGTACAGAAGTCGAAAATAAGTCCATTGCCTTGCAACACATTTGGCACTACGGGTAAAGGCAGCAAGGCTAAAAAACATCTTTTTAAAACAAGTAAAAAGTCCATCAAAAGCAAAATGCCAAAATGGAAAAAACGAAAGGCTAATGTACAACCTATTTATGCTCTTAACACAGTGTCTAATAATGTAAAAGTTCATTCTGCTCCTAAGCTAAGCCTTTATAAATCAGCGGCATTAAAATCAATTGAACGTAAAATAAAAGATTCAAAGTTTCAAGTGTTGCCCACTGTTAAATCAAGAAAAAAACATTCATTAAACAACGAAAACTATAAAACCATGATAGCATCAAACGTAACCATAGAGCCACTATTAAAGTCAACATTAGGTAAAGAAAAGGGGAAGAAAAAAGTGCTTAGCGCCAAAAGAAAGAATGGCATACTCATAGGGGCTTCTATATTGTTAATGGCTGTTTTGGCAGCAATCTCTTTCCCAGTATTGGGTTCGCTTACAGCAACTTTGGGCCTAATTGGTATTTTTATTCTAGATATTATAGTTTCAATTGGGATCTATAAATATTTTAAAGAAAAGACCCACATTTTGGCCAAAACAAGTGCCGCTTTTAGAATGATCTATACAGGTTTTTTAGGCGCAGGCATTGCATCGTTAATAGCGGGCGGCGGTGCTGTGTTGTTCAACACCATTTGGGGATTTGGCCTTATAGGCTTTGGAGTGCATTTAATTACCTTAGGCATTTTATACAATAACGAAGGCGGTAAAAAGTGGGTAAACATTGCTGTTAAATCCCTTTTGATTTTGGCCGGAATCGGTTACCTAATTCAGTATGTAGGTATTCTATTTGTAGCGAGCCCAATTGCCTTCGCCGCTACGGTAAATGCCATTT
>JBMYOR010000682.1:0-2091 GCA_049599535.1 Bacteroidia bacterium
TCAGTTAATATTCGGTGAATGATTAAGTAGGGCAGATAAACCATTGCTTAATTTGTTCATGTAAAAGTGGTAGCAACGCTTTAACAACTAAACAAACAATCAAATAAAACAAACAATCATGAAACAAGTTAAAAACGCCTGCATTATAGATGACGATGAGATTTTTAGATTTATAATGAAGAAACACATTAAAAATCAAAATCTAGCTGAAAATATATTGTGTTTTGAAAATGGGCAAGATGCTATAGAGTATATGAAAACCAATCGTCTTGAAAATGACAGTTTGCCTGATGTGATTTTTTTAGACATAAACATGCCCGTAATGGATGGTTGGGACTTTGTGGATGAATACAACGAGCTTAAAAAGAACATTGTAAAAGATGCCACTGTTTTTATGATCAGTAGTTCAGTAGATGATAGAGATATTAGCAGAGCACATGATTCTGATGTAATTACAGAATATGTGGCTAAGCCAGTTGATAAAGAAAGAATATCAGACTTAATGTCTAAAAACTTTGTGTACTCTTAGTTATTCAGCAAACTTGGTAATATCGTTTAAAGTAGGGTAAATAATTATGGCAATTTCATGATCGCTATTACCAAGTTTTTGATCTATAAATTTTTCATTTCCAACAAGTAAATTGGTATTTGATAAGTTTGAGTTTTCGTTTAAATAATCAAAAACCGCATTCGCTTTTTCTTCAGTTTTAATCCAAGCATCTTTTCCACTTGTGGCTTCGCTCCAGTTTGCAAGTATCATGGCATTAATAGGAGAGTTGTTTTCAAGAGCAGCCGCTATGATTTTTAATGCCCTTTTGCCATCACTTTCCAATTCTTGAGAATTTGAATTAAATAAGCCATTTTCGTCAAACGTTATTTTTACAAATCCACCTTCTAGCATGGTGTATACTTTGGGTATACCGTTTTTATCAATGTTGTGAGATATGAATTTTTCAACACTCTGTACCGTCTCAGAATAATCGTTTAATGCCACGTCAATTCCGTCAAGGTCTCCCAATTTTTTGGCTAACTCCTTTTGCCTTTCTTTATATTTTTTATCTCGTTTATCGAGCCGCGCCAGCATGCTTTGTAATGAGTCTTTTGCACTTTTGTGATCGTTAGATAATAATGATAGTTTACGATTAAGCTCTTCAATAAGGCTTGATTTACGCGCATTATTTTCAAGCATTTCGTTTTTCATATCGTTAAACTCTTCTTTAAGCTCTGCAAGCTCATTGTCAAGTTTTTTAGCTTCTTTACTTTTAGTTTTTAAATTACCTTCAAGTTCACGGTTTTCTTTATTAGCTTGTGCCAATCGCATGTCTGATTTTCTTTTTGATTCAGACAAATCATCATACTTCTTTTTAGAAACACAACTTGAAACAACCATTAAAGGAACGAGTAGAAAAATTATTTTGAAAAACTTCATGCTTTGAAATTGATTTAGTGCTCAACGAAAAAAGTCCACATCTTCTTGCTCAAAATTAGGTTTTAACACTACTTAGCACCCAAACCTATCAGTTAATTTTGTTGAAAACCGTTAATTACACCAAAATCAACATTTTGAAAAACAAAATTTTCTTTTTAATACTGCTTTCAGTCTTTGTAACAGGCCCATTAGTTGCCCAGCAATACGTGCATGGCATTGTAATAGATGCAAAAAATGGAGAACCAATACCTTTTGCCAATGTAGTTTTAAAAGGAACTTACAAAGGCACGGCCACTAATTTAGATGGTGAATTTAATCTAATTATACCCGAACAAAAATCTAACGACACCATATTAATTACCGTAGTAGGATACAAAAAAGCCGAGTATTTGGTGAGCGATTATTTGGCCGATGTTTTTCATAAGTTTACCTTGAATCCTTTTGTGTATGAAATATCTGATGTTACGGTTGAAGTTAAATCGCAGTATTATAATACAATTATTAAAAAGGCAGCAGAAGCAATTGTAAAAAACTACCATCAAGGAGCTTTTAATTACGATATGTACTACAGAAATACACAGGCTACTAATGGCAAGGTGAGTAAAGAGAGACAAGCCGCAGTTAAGCTTTATGATGCCAATGGGTATGAGCAGGCCAATGCA
>JBMYOR010000683.1:0-2087 GCA_049599535.1 Bacteroidia bacterium
ACAACGTTTGGCCCCATCTATTATATAAAACAACCCTATACTCTTCAAAATCACAGTTGCAATTTGCAATAGCAAACGAATCTGTTGCACTATAACTCCAACGCAGGTTTTCAACCATTAAGCAACTGCATTCGTCAGTAGTTATTTTATCTTGGTTCTCTTGCGCCATTAAATGCCCAAAACTTAATACTAATACCAACATTACTATATAGCGCATATTATATTATTTATCAATTTACCTAATAAACGGATCGCTCCATTTTTTATCTGTATAAATATTATTTCCTGTTAGTGTGTTTAAAAAAGCAATAAGCGCCTCTTTTTCGCTATTTGTAATTGCCAAATCTCTTGGCTCTCCATTATTGCTAAGCCGCCTATCTAAATTGGGGTTATTGGCTAAAGGCACCGTTTCATAATGATCAATTACGCCTCCTAAAGTAAAAAATCCTCCTGTATGCATTAATGGGCCATTTACTTCGCCATTTTGATTTACAACATCTCTTAAACTGGGCGACCTGGTAATATTTAACTCCAAATCTTGCCCTACAGCACTGCCAATTACTCCATTGTTTTGCGTAAAAGGATCAATATCAAACTCAGGAGCTCTATGGCAACCAATACAAAAAAATCCGCCCGACCTAACACCATCAATTCCAAAAATTATAGGTTCAGAATAAAGCCTTTTCCCTTCGTTTTCTTGGTCCGAAAAATTAGGAAAATCATCTCTATGGCTTTCTACCATAGCCATGCCTTCATCATACTTTGAATCAAAGCTTGTAATGCTTCTTATAAATTGAGCCAACGTATTTTTTATGCGTTCCTCTGTAATTACGCTATCGCCAAAGGTTTTTACAAACAACTCATTATAATAATCAATATTACTCAGTTTTATTATTAAGTCGTTAAAATCTGGATTACCATCTAAACCACTATATCCCATTTCTATATGGTCTTTTATAGGCTCACTAGCCTGCTCTTCTAAACTTGGAGCGCGCTCATCCCAAAAAAAACTAAATTCATTTGAAAACCTTGAATTTACCAAACGCATTGAATGCCTAGCCGTAAAGCCATTTACTCCTTTTGAAATTACTTGATCATCTCCAAAAGCCAGCGCTTGTTTATGGCAGCTTGCACATGAAATGCTGTTGTCTATCGATAAGTTTTTATCATAAAATAAAACTCTACCTAATGTGGCCCCACTATTTGTAATATCATTTCCATTTGTATTATCTTTTCTAATATAATCAGGTATCGGCTGATTCTCATAGTTTTCTAAATCAGCATAATCAACATTATCTCCAAAATAATCAGGTAAAACTGACTTCGGCTCTTCAATTACAGTTTCTTCATCTGTTCCGCATGAGCCAAGCCCTAAAAATATGCACGCAAACAAACAAATAGTAAGTTTATGGTGATTCATTCATGGTTAAATTTATAGTCAAAGAAAACAATAAATCAGTGATTTTATTCTATCTCAAAAGCCATCGCCCCAGGAATATCGATTTCTCCAATTTGTTGTGCACTTGCTTTTATATTATAAAACACCACAAAATCACCAGTTGTTGCGTCTTTAATTGCCAATCTTAGTTCATCAGGTAATATTCTCGAATCACTTGATCCTTCAACCAATTCGCCCGAGGCTTTATAATAGCGATAGTCAAAAGACTCAACCTGATAACGGATTCCTTCAAAAACAAAATTCTCTAAAACTACACTTAAAGCCTTGACACTTCGCAATGCCCCAACAGAAATTTTATTTCCCGAATTGCCATTTAAACTTGGAGTGGGCTTTGGTACTTTCATTGTTCTATAGTTCACTCTACCCATTGACTTTAAACTACCATCCGGAAGCTTAACACTTACATTAATATTGCATCCATTGCGATCTCTTTTATTGATTTTAGCATTATACCTTCCCGGGCCAACCTTTTGCAACGAGCCCACATTTACAGGGCTTAATGAAGCATTGATCTGTTCTGGGTAAAAACCTGGGATTGAAATACTAATAGGATTGTCAAGATTGGTAAAAACTACATTCATCTTATCTAAAGAAATAATGGCGGGTGCTCTGTTAGCATTGTATTCAA
>JBMYOR010000684.1:0-2085 GCA_049599535.1 Bacteroidia bacterium
TCTGCGCTTGTTGAGCCCACTGCTATGGTTTCTTCCATTGTTGCGGGAAAATAGATGGCCGTATTCTCATTTCCTGCCGAAACGATTACAGGCACATTATTTTGATAGGCGTAGCGCACGGCACCTTCAATTACTTTGCTTTTTAAATTAGACCCACCTGAGAAATTTATAACATCGGCGCCATTATCTACGGCATAATATATGGCTGATGCAACTCGTCCTTTTTTGCCTTTTCCATCACTATCAAATACTTTGCAAGTCATAATCTTGGATTTCCAATTAACTCCTGCATACATATAATCATTATCCCCAGTGGCGAGTGCAATACCTGCCACCATTGTTCCATGCCCGTTATCATCGCTTATATTATTATTATCATCTACAAAGTTCCAGCCCAAAGTATCATCAACATATCCATTAGAGTCAGCATCGGTACTGCTGTTTAATTCACCATGGTTTCTCCAAAGTCTATTTTCAAATTCAGGATGATCAGTTTTTATCCCGGCATCAATAATTGCCACTATAATATTTTCACTGCCTGTTGTTATTGACCAAGCTTTATCAGTATCTATATCTGAATCAGGTTTACTCGGGTAACCTTTAAACCTCCCATTATTGTAATGAGCCCATTGTTCTTGCAAAAAATAGGGGTCATTTGGTATAATCGAATTAACCTTATGTGCGAAAATGTATCCGTTTGGCTCTGCGTATTCAATTGAACTGCTCTTATTGAGCATTGAAAGCACTTTTGGGAGATCATCAATATGCTTTGGTTTTACAATGAATGTATTTACCTTTTTTACTTGGCCACAAACACTAATTGACTCAATTTCAATAGGCTGCAAAAACTTATTAATCCAATCTCGCTTAGCTTTAGCAGTATTTAAAACCGCTTGACTTTTAAACACCGCATAGTCACTGAATTTTACGATAATATCATCAACAATTAGTGAATCTGCCTTTTGGGCATTTGCTAAAGTTGAGATAAAAAGCCCAAGAAAAATAAAGCCTAGTTTTAACATTTCATTTTTGATTAACTTTTATAAACATGTGCAAGCTAACCATTTACACATTAAGTTCTTTTACCTCCCACCAATCATAAGTGCATTTGAATTTAATCTCAATCTCCCTTTTTGTCTTGCCTTCAACCTTTAACTCAACATCTGCAAGTCCATTTACCTTTTTGTCGTCAACCATTATAGATTTAATCTCAAACTCAAACGCTTCGGGCCAAATACCGGCAGCCACAAATTCACTAAACCGCTCTAATACTCTTTTGCCATCACATTCTTCTCCATTAATCTGAATTACCTTATCAGCAAACCACATTAGCTCTGGCGCTTCTTCTTCTCTATCTTTTACCAGAAAATTAAACAACTCATCAATTCTACTTTCAATATCTAACTCGGCATTTGGATGAAATTCTTCATAAATAAAACCACTTACCATGCCTTCAAGGGGAATTACTTGAGTTTCATGATCGAGTAATTCGTTTACAATAAAATCGTATTTGGTTTTAGTGTCGTATTCAGCCAAAAAGTCAATTGTAACCTTATTCTTTTCAAGTATTTCAATGGCTCGGTTAAATTCTTCTTCCAACTCCATATCATCTAATTCTAATGAATCAGGGAGTTCAATATCTCCGCAAATTTTCCGAATAGTTGAACTCTTGGGATATTTAGCAGCCTCTTCAAATGCCATTACCCTTTTCAAAAACATATTCTCAATATCGGGTGGAATGTTTTCTGATTTCTCTACGTGCGCACCTTCCTGACTTTCAATTTGTAAACGCATTACGGCGTTATCCATCATTAACTCTTCAGCCCTCAGTGCTCTAGCTTTTTCCATTTCATCGTCGTCCATAATAGCCCCCATATCTTGCCAATATTTCCTCGGCTCTGAAACTTCGCTTTTACCAACCCAAATGAGCTTTCGGTAAAGCGAGTCTTCAACTTTGGCCCATTTAATTGCATCAAAATGAGTGTAGTTCTCCATCCAATATTGAATATCCTTTATCGCATCATTTTGCTGTCCTAAAATTTTTCGGCTATTGGTTTTAGTAACTACAAAATCTGCATCAAAATC
>JBMYOR010000685.1:0-2082 GCA_049599535.1 Bacteroidia bacterium
CTAGAGAAGGCTCTGATGAGTACAATAGACTTATGGCTATTTACAAAAAACATTGCACCGATAAAGACGATGATATTGACTGCGATCAGCTAAAAAGAAAAATTGCTGCTACTAGAGAAGGCTCTGATGAGTACAATAGACTTATGGCTATTTACAAAAAACATTGTGCAGAAAACACTGATGAAGGCAAGGGAAAACGCGTATACAGAAAAGAAGATTCAGAAAATACGCCTGACACAAAAGGAAGCAAAAGAACTAAAGATAGGTTCAATAAAGAATAACGACTTGAAGTAAAAACTATAAAAGGCTCTCAATTTTGAGGGCCTTTTTTATTTTATAGCAACCAAATTAAATGCATATTCATCTTATAATTGAACTTAAACAGGTTAAAAACCAATTAATGATAAAAAACCGCCTAAAACATTTTTTGCTTGCAATTGGGCTTATGTATTCAGTTGGTGTGTTTGGCCTAAATGGCAACTACACCATTAATGCCCAATTAACTGCAAGCAATAATTATAAGAGCATAGGCGCTGCCGTAAATGATTTAGTAGCCAACGGGGTTACGGGTTCGGTGGTATTTGAAATTGCCGATGGTGTTTATAACGAGAGCATATCAATTACCAAAAACATTAATGGTTTATTTGGCAGTCGGCGTGTTTTATTTGTAAGTAAATCTCGAGATTCATCAAAGGTTATAATTAAAAGCGCTGCAAACGATGTAATTTATTTAAGCACATCTAATTTAAGTTTTGAGCACTTAGGCATTAGAGCCACAGGCTTTGGCAACGATTGCTTTTATTTAAGATCGGTATCAAACATTACAATTAAAAATTGTGATTTAACCTGTGCTAGTGGGGCAGCCTTTGGTTACGGAATATTTGCATTTTCAGGAGCAAATATTAATGTTGAAAATTGCGATTTTACTAGCGGACACTGTAATATTTATGTAAACAATTACAATAGTTTTACCACCAATTTAAATATAATAAATAATACGTTTAATAATGCTTCTACAACGGCAGTTTACCTAAGGGGCTTGTCAAACTTTAAGGTAAATAATAATCAGATAGGTGGTATATATCCGCACGATTTTGTAGGCGGTGTTACTCTATTTCAATCAGGCAATGGTAGTATTACTGGCAATAGAATAATAGGAGGCTACAAAAGCCTTGAAGTTAATAGCCTTAATAAGGGGCAGGTTTACAATGGCGATTCGGTGATCATTGCCAACAATTATATCGAAAACCGTAATGGGCTGGCAGCACTAAGTGTTACAGACTCATGGAGAACCAATATATATCATAACCACCTTATTGCCGCACGCTCAAAGGCGGCTTATTTTCATAATAAAAACTTTGAGTACAGCATTGTAAATAACTACATAATGGCTGATAGTAGCCAATATATAATGACTTATGATGTTGACCCAAATGCACAGGTAAATACATTTGATTACAATATATACGCCCACAGAGCCTGCAATAACCTTTTTTTATTCAATCAAAATACAATTGATACCGTTAAAAACTTTTTTTTGGCCGATACACTTAGCAACCTACATAGTAAATTTGGGTTTGAGCCTGTAAATAAAATTAACGGTCTACCCTTGGGTAATCAACTGGCCAGCAATGTTGGTAAGTACATAGGAGTTACTAATGATATTTATGGCAATAAACGACCTCAGCCAGGCGATACCGCGGTAGATATTGGCTGTATTGAATATAAGCTAGATTCGGTTAAACTTAACATTGGTGCCTTGTATAGTCCTACTGCTTTAAGCTTGGGTAGTAATAATATAAGTTGCCAAATAATCAATAGTGGAACACAGAGCATTATTAATCAAAATTTTAGAATTGGCTACTCATCCAATTTAGGCAAAACATATACCTATGATAGTTTACGTATTAAATCATTGCCTGTAAATGCCGATACTGTTTACACATTCTCAAAAAGCTTATTTATTGCCAATAGCTTAGATATTGATCTTACTATTAAAATTGATACTTGGCCAAATAGTGTGGCTACCATTGCTGCCGATTCGCAACAATTTAGCTTTTGCCTTGGTATAAGCGGAAACTA
>JBMYOR010000686.1:0-2082 GCA_049599535.1 Bacteroidia bacterium
GTTCCTAGCACATTCATGGGTATGATTTCAATCGACAGCGTATAATTCGTATCAAAGTGGGACGGGCGCGTGGCATTATTTAATATTTTAATAACACTAGAGTGATATATTATTTATTCATTCAATTGTGGCGCTTTAAATTCTTTGAGTGAATTGTAACATTTCTTAATCTTTCGATTATTCAATCCAAACAAATTGCTTTTAATTTCAACCATTAAATTATCATTTTCATGAATTTCAAGTCTCATCTTTTTTATGATGTGAATCGATCTTTTATTTGCTTTTTTCAATTTGAAATTACTTTTATATACATCAATAAATACTGTGGTTGCCTTTAAAAGAGATTCTTTTTCAATTACAATGCTCAATTCATTCGGAACAATTTCTATTGATTTTACCATTTGATTCCTTAATGATCCTATTAAAAATGAGAGTCCTAATAAGGGGAGAGCGTAGCCCCAAATATCTAAGTAGATTTCATTACTAATAAAATAGTAAGAAGCAATTAAAAGGAAAATTCCGACAAGCAATTCTAAAATTAAAAGAGCCTTTAGGGGTGTTTTGTTGTTATAAATAACCAAAGCTTCAAGTTTTAAAACTTTATTACCCCAACCAAAAACAATAAATAGCTAAGCGCAAAGGCAGAAAGCAACACAATTCCGATTAATGCAATGGCCTTATTAAACTTTCCGGGTTTGGCTTCGGCAGGCATGTGTTTGCTATTGATTAATCGATAATTTAAAAAGGCTAATAGGGGAGCGGTTATAAATGAGGCAATGGTGGCTACTTTAACCAAAAGGCCAAAAACATCTTTACCAGAAAACAAGAAGATTAGGACAAAAGCACCTAAAGCAATCGCCAGAATACCAATTCTGTAAGTCATCTTGCTCTCATCATTCGGTTTGCCTTTTAGTATAGGCACTAGGGCATCGGCTACCCTTGGAGCGCCGTCAAGTACTGTAATTGTGGTAGAAAACATAGTAGCAAAAGCAGCAAAGGCAATTATGGGGTAAGTCCATTCACCAAGCGTGGTGGTATAAATAGAAATGAATTTTTCAGCAAATGCGCCACCGGGCAATCCTACCAAGCTTTCTTGATTGGCAAAAAGCACCAATGCACCCAGCGAAACAAATATCATGGCCAAAACTGCGGTTCCCCAGTAACCGATATGAAAATCTCTAAGCGCTTCTTTTAAGCTTAGTTGATTGTTATTTGATTTCTTTTTCTCAACTGACCAAATGGAATGCCAAGCCGAAATGTCAAGTGGAGCAGGCATCCAACCCATAAGCGCCAAAAGAAAAATAAAGTTGGTCTCGTTCATGGCCCATGCTGGCCAAAGGCTGGTTTCGTGATCAAGGCTTTGCGCCCTAAAAAATGCGATAATACTGGCAATTGAAAGTAGAATAATCACCCATTTCACAATGGAGTCGAGCCATTTGTATTGACCTAACAACAAAATACCAGCGCAAACCACAAGCACTATTGCGCTTGCTGAGGTAAGACTCATATCAAGGCCAAATAAATTGCCAAAAAGTGCCGCAGTTACAATAGTTACCGCAGCTTGAATAATAAAAGCTGTAGAAGCGGTGAGCACAGTAAAAAGATTAACCGCCCACTTGCCAATTCTTTGGTAACCTTGAATTAGGTTTTCGCCAGTGGCAGCAGCATATCGTGGACCTGCTTCAAAAAATGGATACTTAAAAAAGTTAGAAAGCACCACAACTATCAAAAGCGAAAAGCCATAACCTGCGCCCGCCTTGGTTGATTGCACCAAATGCGAAACGCCCACTGCAGCCCCTGCGTATAAGAATCCTGGCCCAAGGGTTTGCCAAATCTTTTTAATGCTATTCATTTTATGGATATTAATTCTTCACGAACTGCGTATTATATACAGTTTCGTTCAAAACTAAACTAAGATGATAAACTCCGCTTGGTAAATTGCTTATGTCGATTTGTTTTTGACCATATCCGCTTAAAACTGTTTTCCCAGTGAGTTCAAATATTTGAAAGGTGAATGAATCGGCTCCGTCAATTTTAAGCGTATTTTTTGCAGGGTTGGGATAAACCGAAATGGATTTACCT
>JBMYOR010000687.1:0-2078 GCA_049599535.1 Bacteroidia bacterium
GCTGTGTAAGGATAAGTGCTTACACTTTGAATATTATTGATAATAACGGTTGCAGTATCGTTAGCCTGCAATGGGTCATTTGAATACTCGGTCCATGCTTTTACTACATAGGTGCCCGCATTGCTAAAGTTGTATTTGGTATTAAATGTAAAAGTCGTGGTATCTATTGATCCTAAGGCAGTTGAAAGTGTTTCTCTTTGCACAGTTCCGTTGTTTACACTATATGCCAGTGGAATACTACTTGCACTACTTGGGCTACTATTAATTACCGATATTTCAATTGATTCTGTACCTAAGCCGCAGTCAGTGTTTGGGCCATTTACAGTTGCCACCCCCATATTATTGGCTAAAAGCGGAGCAAATTCGTAATAACTGTTGTTTGAATTGGCTGATGAAGATGTATTTTGCCAAGACTGTAAACTGTCGCCGTATTGCACAGCAGTGTTATTATCTAACTGCACTCCAATGGTCATGCTCAAGCTTGACGAATAATAACTTTGGTCTACTACATAAATATTGTTGGTTGATTCTTCAAGCGCCAAAGCAAAATAGTTAAAGCTTGAATAATCGCCCATTTCAAATGAATGCCATCTAACAAAAAACTGTCGGTTAGGCGCAGTTCCAAAAGTTTTAGTATAAACTACATCGTTACTTCCGGTTGATGGAAAAACGGTGAACTCATCCCAAAAAACAGCAATTGTTGAATCAGGTAGTGAGTCACTAGGCAAATTCATATTATTTGCAACGGGTAGAGTTGTAGGGTTTCTGGTAAAGGTTACCAGTCCATTTTGGCTGGCCCTTAAATGGGTAACCGTAGTGCCATAAAAGTTAAAATTAAATGGAATACTAACAGTGTCACTCCAGCTATTTTGGCTTTGAGAGCCACTGGTTAATGCGGTCCATCCGGTTGTTGTAGCGTCGGCATCATTATTTATGCCACCAGGGTTTTCACCGGCATTTACCCAGCGTAGGGTATAGTTTTGTCCGTATGAATAACTGCTTAAGCCAAGCAGCATTAATACGGCCATAATTGCCTTGAAATAATTTTTTGGTAAATAGTTTTTCATAAAATATTATTATTGGGTTTTGTAAACAAACTTCACAACTTATTTAGACTTGTTTATTCATAATTTGGATGCATTTGCATGTGTAAATATTAAAAATAATTTCTAAAGGGGTAGCTGTAATCTTGCATCTAAACCACAAATCTTGTAAAAATACTCATACGAGAGATTGAAATCGCTCCCTTCCGATCAGGAACGATGGACTTCAGCCCATCGCGGTGCTTGTGGTAATAATACCGATACCCCTTTCAAAAAATTAATAAAAACAACTTTTTACCGTAAAGTTGCCAACTTTTGAGTGTAAATGATTTCAGTAATAAAAGCTCCATTTGTAATTGCCTTGCTTACTTTGATTTTGAGTCAGCAGGCTTTTTCGCAATTTTCGTCAAGCCAACAAAAAATGGTTAACTACCTGTTGGCCAAAAAGCACATTAATAAGAATGAGGTTGATAAATTATGCGCAGATTCATTTATTGCTTGCCTTAACAAGGTTTATAAAAAGCGCTATTTTCATCAAGTGTTGGGTGGTAACTGGAGTAGTTTTATAAATCGAAATTCGGTTAAAAAAACTACAAAACTGTTAGCCAAGTTTTACGAAAATGATATAATTAATAAAGCAACGTTTGAATTTGCAAATTCTAAAACCTTTGATCAAAATGAAGGTAGAGATGTTATTTATACTGATTTTCAATTGATTACATTTTTATACGAAAAGCAACAATTTGATAAAACAAGGTTTCGAGTAAAAGAATATTTATCTAAACTTCAAAGGTTAGAAATTATCGATAGCGTAATTGATATTCAAAATCTTAGTTAGTATTTTTTTTTTAGTAATTTATGAGTAGAAAATGACATCATATGACATCTTTTTTATCAGTACCATTTTCAGTACAATTGATATTCAAAATCTTACTTAGTGTTTTTTGAGTAATTTATGAGTAATTTATGAGTAGAAAATGACATCAAATTACACCATTTTTTATCAGTACCATTTTTAGTACAATTGATATTGAA
>JBMYOR010000688.1:0-2058 GCA_049599535.1 Bacteroidia bacterium
AAACCCAAATGGCATCGCAATCACTAAGGCTTAGGGCGCAAGAAATGCTTTATCAAAAACAAAGTAGAATAGATACCACAGTATCTGATTTGAACCGAAAAGCCAATAGGTATTTGGTAAATGCAGACAAGCACTTGAGTAAAATGAAAAATACTTTTGCATTGGCTTTAAATGAAAACTTAAAACAGGCCTACACCCAAGTAGAAAAACTAGAGCAAAAACTTGAATTAATAAACCCGTTAAAAATTTTAGAAATGGGCTATACCATTACACATGTAAACGGAAAAGTAGTGGATAAACAAAGCGTAAATGTGGGGGATGAGTTAACAACTATTGGCAACAATTTTGAATTAAAAAGTACTGTAATAAAAATACCAAATGAGTAAAATAACTTACGAAAGGGCTCATAATGAGCTGCTTGAGATTATTGATGAAATTGAGCAAAACAAAGTTGGGGTTGATGTACTAAACAAAAAATTAAAGCGAGCGGCCGATCTTATTAAGCATTGTAAGGCTAAACTTAGAGAAGTTGAAAAAAACGCCGAAATGCTAATGAATGACCTTGATGAAGATTAAAAAACAAGTAATTAAATAATTTTTAGTTTAAGGAGCGAAG
This sequence comes from Bacteroidia bacterium, assembly GCA_049599535.1. Taxonomy (GTDB): domain Bacteria; phylum Bacteroidota; class Bacteroidia; order CAILMK01; family JACPUW01; genus JACPUW01. The sequence goes on from JBMYOR010000688.1 coordinate 617, forward strand.
TTTAATTTTATCTTGCACCCAAATTCGATAAATCGACCAAAAAATGAAAAAATTTCTTTTACCAATCGCGGTACTATCAATGTTCTTTTTCGCTAGTTGCGGAGGAGGTGAAGACGAAGGCACTGAGCCAGAAAAAACTGAAGAGGAAATAGAAATGGAAAGAAAACTTTCTACTGTTCCTGAAGAAGAAAGAGGATTATTTATTAAGCACACAGGTACTATGTGTTACTACTGTGGTACATGGGGATGGTACGCAATGGAAAAAGCTGTTACTGATTTAAAAGATGAGGCAGTTGTAATTGCTGCTTTTGGCTCTCACAGTTTTGCCAAAGATTTTATTTCAAAATACTCTACTGAGCTTGATGCTTATTATTCAATTGCTGGTTACCCAACATTTACAGCAAACGGAACTGCACTTTCACCTAAAGGAACTAACGTTGAGCCTTGGACTGAATTATCAACTAACATTGTAACTGATGCACGTACTGAGTACTTAATTGCTCAAGATGCAGGAATAAAAGTTAGTGGTGCCGTAAAATGGTCAGTGGCTAGCAACATTGCTACTGTAGATGTTAGATACAGATTTTTTGATGATGTAAGTGGTGATTACTATGCAACTGTATGGTTTGACGAAAGCGGTATGGAAGCTCCACAATCAGGTTATACTAAAGGTATTCCTGCTCACCACCATGCACTTAGAGCTGCTGCTACTACAAGCGTATTTGGCGAAGAAATCGCTACTGGCGAAACTGCTGCTGAAACTCTAGTTGAAAAATCATACGAAGTTGAGTTCCCAGAAGGAATGTGGAACAAAGACAATGTTGAAGCTTCAGTTGTAATCTTCAAGAAAATTGGCGACAAGTACATATTTGTAAACGGTAGTAAAGCTACTTTTACTGAGTAAGATTTTAAACCAAACTTTATATTTTGAAGCCCTGCAATTGCGGGGCTTTTTTATTGTATAATGGTTTGTTAGCTAAACTTAAAATAGCTTTAACAATTAATTTATTCAAAACTCTAAGAGTTAAATACAAGTTTATAAAATAGGAATATGGCCTAGTACCAAACGCCAAATTGCTCAGGAAACAACTATAAACATACCAACCGCAGTTAAAATAGTATATACTTTATATGCTTGTGTTTTTCGAGATCGTTATTCAAAAATGTATCTGATATTATTCAAAGTTCAGTTTTTTAAAAACCAAAGTTCTTTTTAGAATCGGTTTAAACTTTTTAAAAGTTGTGCCTTTGAGCATATCTCGTATTTGCTTTTTTTTATGCCTAATGTCCTGGTTTAACTTTTTGAATAATTTTACTACATAGCAAGTTCGCAAGCATTTATTTTGGTAAAATGGTTTCAATTTACGAACTCAGTTTATCTGATAATTGAAAATGATTCCCGGTTTTCTTACCAGTATGCTTTTGAAAAATTATTGCTACTT
>JBMYOR010000689.1:0-2050 GCA_049599535.1 Bacteroidia bacterium
GATATAAGATTCGAACTTATGACCCCTTGGGTGTAAACCAAGTGCTCTGAACCAACTGAGCTAATCGCCCATTCTTTTAAAATTATCTTTCACTTTTATAAAAACGCTTCTCGTTTTAGCGGGGGCAAAAGTAATCGGGCTTTTTAAATAGCAAAGCAAAAAGTGAAAAAAAAATCAAGTTCTTTTTTACTTATAAACAGAAGCATGAAAAAATGAACCCAAAGGGCATTTTTATGCTTCTATTTTCGTTGATGATTCCGCGATCGTAGCAATGAAAGTACTAAAAATTCTATTTACATATTTTGTAATTGCCTTTATGGCCTTAAGCACACTTGGCCTTATTGTGTTTCATGTTTTTCAGCGAGACCTGAGCAATATTGTGCTTTCTACCATTCAGCCCTATCTAAAATCTGATGTAAAGGTGCAAAGCCTTGAAGCCACGCTCTTTAATACTTTTCCAAAAGGATCGGTAGAGTTGGTTAATGTAAGGATTAGCGATACCGATAGTAGCAGAAACGAAAATGCTTATGAAATTGGCAGGGTATACTTGCTTTTTGATTACAAGGACCTTTTTAGCGGTAACTTTAGAGTAAGGCACATTATAATAAGAGATGCGGATATAAAAATGGTGTACCGCGCCAATGGCACTACAAATTTTGAGTTTTGGAAAAGTGGTGATAGTGTAGATACTGATACTAATCAGGTTGAGCTAAAGCTAGATAAAGTAGAAGTTTACAATACCAATTTTGTGTTTTATAATCAACAAGACGGTTTTAAACTGCAATCGCACATAAACAACGGGCATTTTTCGTTGCACCAGCTAAGTTCAGAAACCTTTATGGATATAGCAGCCGATTTTGATATTAATGAACTCAGAGATGGCGAATTACAGTGGATTGAAAATAAAAGTTTAAAATCTCAACTTGGCTTTTCTATTAGAGATCTTGATAAATACACCATTCAAGATGGAGACTTAATGGTTGAAGGTATGAAGTTTAGGGTTGATGGTACAATTGACAATTCTGCGGCTGACCTATATACCGATATTAAAATAACAAGTGAATATAGCAGGCTTGAAGAGTTAATTGGCTTATCGCCCGAATTGCTGGCTGGCTCGCTCGATGATTATGAAATAAACGGGGCATCTTACTTTAATGCAGTAATATTGGGTAAATGGACCACCACACAATCTGCCAACTTAAATATTGGTTTTGGATTTAGAGATGGTAGTATTTTACAAAAGTCATCAGGATTAAAGCTTGAAGATCTAAACCTTGATGGTAGATACTCAAATGGTAAAAGCAACAATAACTTTACAAGTTACATACATTTAAAAGATTTAAAAGGAAAACACAATACAGGCGCTGTTACGGGTGATTTTTACATGGAAAATTTCAATAATCCATTTGTGAAATTCAACTTAAAAGCAAATTTAGATTTGGCTTGGCTTAACGATATGTTTAAAATAGAATCGGTAGAACAAGTAGCTGGCGAAATTGATGCTAACATAGATTTTAAGGGCCTTCTCTCTGATTTAGAATCGGTTGAAACACTATCAGAAGTAGATGTAAAAGGTGATTTTGAGCTTAATGATATAGCTTTGAAAATTAAAGATTTAGCAACTCCAATAGATCATGTTAAGGGCAAACTCAGTTTTGAAAAACCATTTTTAATGGTAAATGAATTTTCAATGCAAATGGGTGCATCTAATGTATTGCTCGATGGCTATTTTAAAAACCCACTCACATTTTTTAATGAGAAGCAGCTTGTATTGTATGGTGATTTAACTTGCGATACCATAATAGTTGAACAGTTTTTAACCAATTCGGCCACAACCACTACAACTGATCCACTTACCGAGCAAGACGACCCCACCGACGTAATTTTTGCCAACTTAAATACTACTATTGGTTTTTTAAGCTACGATAATTTTAAATTAAGCAGTATTCAAGGCAATTCAAGATTTTATCAAAAGCAGCTGTTTTTAAACAATGTTGGTTTTAATACCCTAGGCGGAAAAGTGGATATTACCGGCATGGCCAAAGCAAAT
>JBMYOR010000690.1:0-2050 GCA_049599535.1 Bacteroidia bacterium
TTAATTGAAAAAGCTCCATTTGAAACCCTTTGCCAAATTGGCCTTTTAATAAATACCAACCTTACAGACTCTGAATCCACGAATATTATTAATGGCTTAGATGTAAGCATTACATCGTCATTTTTAACAAGCGATACCCTTGGCAGAATTTTAGAATGTGAGGAAATTTATAAGCTTGATATTCTTAAAAACATTGCTCCAAAAGAAATTCAGCTTTCAAACGAAGTAACTGAAATAGAATACGTTGTAAAGCTTCAGAAAACATCGCCCGTATTTTTACGATGTATTGGTGCACAAAAACACTTAGCCCCACAGCTCGTACTCAATAACATTGAGCACAAACTAGTTAACCAAAATTGCCTTCTTGTAAAGGCCAGCAGTAAGCTCGACACTTTAAACGCAGTCGCAAAAAAAGAGTTTTACGTACAAGATTGGGCATCTCAACAAACCCTTAATTTTATTGATTGTAATGATTCGGAAACATGGTGGGACGTTTGCAGTGGTGCCGGCGGTAAAAGTTTATTAATGCTTAGCGCACACAAAAAGCTCCAGATAGTTGCCAGCGATATTCGGAAAACAATAATTCACAACTATAAAAAAAGGCTTGCATTTTATGGCTATGCTCCAAAAGCAAAATCGATTGATATTATTAACCAACCTATTACTATACCACATTTAAACGGTGCTGTAATTGACGCACCTTGTACAGGTAGTGGTGTTTGGGGCAGAACACCTGAAGGTATTTCTCAAATTACGGCTAAGGCAGTTAAAAGCTATCAAGCAAAACAAAAGGCTATTTGTAGTACAGTAGTTAAAAATCTACCCAATGGTGGAAAACTGACTTATATTACTTGTTCAGTTTTTAAAGCTGAAAATGAAGATGTTAGTGCATTTATACATAATACACTCGGGCTTAAATTGATCAAACAGGGTATAATTCACAACCACGAGCTTAACAGTGATTACTTATTTGCAGCACAGTTTATAAAACAAACATGATTTCCACTAAAGAAATAGAACTTACCAAATATCAATATTTTAAAATATTAGCACGTATTAGGTTCACTCAGTCTTGGTACGTTTATTTATTACCATTTTTAGCCGCATTAGCCATATATTTTTTAATGCCTGAATCAGAATGGCTTGTTAAATTTTTGATTGTTTACGGCATTATAAATCCTACTTGGATTTTAATTTACTTAACTATACATGTAAACTCCAACAAAGCAGAAGGAATAACAATTGCACGTTATTACTCAATTGATAATCAGAAAATAACAGCAAAACATAGAGACGGAAGTAGTGATGAGTTTCTTATTGACAACATTATAGAAGTAAAACAATTTAAAGCATTTTATCTTCTTTATTTCTCAAAAAGTGAGTTTATTTATCTTCCTTTTACTGCTTTTGAAAATGAAAATATTAAAGATTTCATATCTATTTTAAAGAAAGAGTCGAAGATAATTTGACAATGGAAAAAAAGTTTATTGACCTACCAAGACACAGGGGTAATCGAGAAAAGCTTGTAGAAATTGTTGCAAACAAAGGAATTTCAGATCAAAATGTGCTCAAAGCCTTACTCGAAATTCCGAGGCACTGGTTTCTTGATTCAGCAATTGAAAAGCTCGCCTATACTGATAAAGCAATGGCGATTGGCAACGGACAAACTATCTCTCAACCCTTTACAGTTGCCTATCAAACACAATTATTAAAGGTAAAACCAGGACTTAAAATACTTGAAATTGGAACAGGGTCAGGGTATCAAGGTACCGTTTTATGTAAACTTGGCGCCAATGTTTTTACAATTGAAAGGATTAAAGACCTTGCGGTAAAAGCCCATTCAATGTTTTTGAAATTAGGAGTAAAGCCAACTCAAAAGGCTGGAGACGGCACGCTTGGTTGGCCAGAAAATGCACCATTCGATAGAATTATTGTTACAGCCGCTGCACCAAATATAGCTGCAAACCTTTTTAATCAATTAAAACCCAACGGAATCATGGTAATACCAATTGGTGAAAAGGTACAAACTATGTATAGAGTTACTAAATCA
>JBMYOR010000691.1:0-2049 GCA_049599535.1 Bacteroidia bacterium
CGTAAATATCTACCTTAAAAGCAAGTTTAAAGATATTGCCATTTTGGCCTGTATTGGTATTTCTGCTAAAAGAGCTTTTAATATTTTTTTAATACAAATTGTAGTATTTGGCTTTTTAGGAGCCCTGGTTGGAGTTGTTTTGGGTTCGGCTATTGCATATTTTTTACCTGTGGTAATGTCAGACTTTTTGCCGGTTGCTGTGAATTATGCACTCTCACCAAGTGCCATATTTTTTGGATTAGCGGTTGGCTTGCTTGTTTCTGTCATATTCACGCTTCCTACTTTTTTTAAGTTAGCGCAAGTTTCGCCGCTTATGGCTCTTAAGTCGTTTATTGATGATATTAAAATCAAAAGTTGGCAAACTTGGTTTTCTAGATTCATAATTCTGCTTTTTATTATTGGCTTTAGCTGGTATCTACTCGAGAGTATTCGCAATGCTATCATTTTTACTTTTTCGTGTGGAATTGCAGTACTGCTTTTGGCAGGAATCTCAGAAATACTCAAATACTTAGGTAGAAAATTAATACAACCTGGTTGGTCTTTTGTGCTCAGGCAGGCACTATCAAACTTGTTTAGGCCCAATAATCAAAGCACTACATTAATTAGTACCATTGGCTTAGGAACAGCGCTTATTACCACACTTTTCTTTACGCAAGATATGCTATTAAGCAAGGTGAGTTTTAATACAAGTAATAGTGATCCTAACATGATTTTGTTTGATATTCAAAGCCCGCAATTAACTGATGTTGGCGCTTTTGTTGAAAAACAGCGTATGCCTGTAATAGCTAGGGTTCCGATAATAACCATGCGATTACAATCACTTAGAGAAAAAAGTAAGTCATTCTATTTTCCGAACGGCGATGACAATGCTTTGAATGATGACCCCAAAGAAAAGCAAGTACGTGACTATATTTTTAATAGAGAATGGCGGGTAAGTTTCCGTGATACTTTAAATGATAATGAGTTAATTATTGATGGAGAATGGATTGGAAACTATGAAGGAAGTGGGCCAATTCCAGTTTCGATTGAAAAACGTAATGCCGGTAATATGCTTGCAAAAATTGGCGATAAAATCACATTTGATGTTCAGGGCGCACCGGTTGAATGCTATGTTGCGAGTATTAGAGAAGTTGACTTTAGAAGAATTGAAACCAATTTTACTATACTTTTTCCGAGCAAAGTGCTTGAAAAAGCGCCACAAACACATGTTATTATTACAAGGGCAAATTCACCAAAGGCTTCTGCTCTTTTTCAAAAAAAGTTGATTACTCAATTCCCTACCATCTCAATCGTTGACCTGAATTTTATAATTGAAACCGTAACCGAAATCATTGATAAGCTAAAGTTCGTGATCACTTTCATGTCTTTATTCAGTATTCTTACCGGACTTATTGTTTTAATAAGCTCCATTGCCAATAGCCGGTACCAAAGAATTAAAGAAACTGTTTTGTTAAAAACAGTAGGTGCTTCATCAAAAACGGTACTTCAAATCAATTTGATTGAGTATGCCATCATTGGCCTTTTTGCCGCTTTATCTGGTATAATATTGGCAATTGCTGGAGCCTATGGTTTATCAATTTTCATTTTTAACTCCGTATTTGTCCCTTCAATTTCAAGCATCGCTATTCCTTTATTTTCAATCACTGGCCTGGTATTGTTTATTGGTTATTTTGGAGTTAAAAGCATTACCAAACAGCCACCATTAGATATTTTAAGAAGAGAGAACTAATAGGCCATTTTAATTATTTAAGTTTAATAATAGAACGGCTTAACTACAACATTTTTAACTAGTTTGGTTGGCCTCACCATAAGTTTAGCAGTAAATTATATGCCCTTAGAACTTGATTTAGATTAGTGCAAGTACCCTATCAGTTTCAATGGGAGTGCACTTGATTTATTATAACCTGAGTTCGATTATTGTTACACGGTTGCCAAAGGCTAAAGTCCGCTATACGAGAATAATAGTGACCTTTTTGTTAATTCCCGCTCAAGCTGCTCGGGCTCTTCATTTTATTCACATTGATCTGTTATCTTTTATCGGTGTTTATG
>JBMYOR010000692.1:0-2047 GCA_049599535.1 Bacteroidia bacterium
AGATGATTTGATATCTGATATAAAAGACAATACACTTCCAACAGATTTTGATTATTCAACTACTGGCGAGTATTTACTAAACATAAAGGTAAAAAGCCCAAGCGGCGAGCCAATGCAATATGTGCCTGTGATTCTTTCGGTTCCGGTTACTGCCGATTCATTTGTTAAAGTGTTTAAAGGATTTACTGCACAAGATGGCATTTTAAAAGCAGAATTAAGCCTTGATGTAAATGTAAAAGATGTTTTGGTGCAAACACCATATATAGGTTTACCGCAAAATCATTTTTTAGCCGTTGAGCAAATTGAAGACTACACAATACAAAACACAGGAATTGATGTGCCCGGGCAGCGTTTTCCAGTAGTGTCTCACAAAGGCGGATACACATCTAACTACAATTATTTAGGCACATGGGATAATAACGGGGTACCTAATTACAAAAAGCATGTTAGAGATGGAATACCACAAGCTATGCTCGATGATATTAACAGTTCGCTTCCTGAGTACAAGCCGGTTCCGCAGTACAATCCTGATTACATAGCTACAAATGCCGAAACCAATACCAAGGTGGTAAAAAAGGCCGATGTATGGGTAACATTTGTGCATGAAGGTGCCGGTTATAAAAACGTATTGGGTTATTATACTTACAATACCAACAACCCGCCAAGCTCGGTAAATGATATTTCAAAACTTAACATTGTTTTTCCGAACGTATCATATAAGGGTTCTGGCGGCGGACTTGTAAGTGGTGATAAAGTATATTTAGGGCAGTTTGATCCAGGTACTTCAATTGGTTGGTTTGTAGTTGCTAATGGTTATAATGCCACTTCAAAAACAGTGGGCGCGGGTAATTGGATTGTTTTTTCTGACCCTAATTTAAACCCTGAGCCAAATGCGAGCCAACGCAACCACATGGTGCAATTGTATGATGAGTCTCGTGACCTGATTATTTTAGGTTTTGAAGATATATTAAGAAATAATTCTGGCTGCGACAATGATTTTAACGATGCCATTTTTTATGTAAGTGCCAACCCTATTGAAGCTATTGAAAGGAAAAATCTTGAGGGGCTTAAAAAAGCAGTAGATAGCGATGGAGATGGTGTTTATGATTTTGACGATGAATTTCCGTTCGATCCAACAAAGTCAGCTAGTTCTTATAGTCCGGCAACATCTACATCGGGCAGTTTGTGTTACGAAGATAACTGGCCAAATATGGGCGATTATGATTTTAATGACCTAGTGGTTGACTACAAATACACGTACTATACCGATGTTTCTAACAACCTAACCGAACTAAAAGCGGAGTATACGCTCAAGGCCATAGGGGCGTCAATGCGCAATGGTTTTGGGGTTCAGTTTAATATTGCACCATCTGAAGTTAAAAGTGTTTATGGTAGTAAACTAACTGAAAACTATGTTAGTGTGGCAGCAAATGGTTGTGAAAAAAACCAGTCAAAAGCTACTATTATAGTTTTTGACGATGCACATAGGCATTTAAGAAGAACCAGTGGATCTATTTACGCCAATACCGATAACCCAAATGAGCTGGCACAATATGTAACCTTTACTTTAACCATTAAAATGAATTCGGGGGTAAACCCAAAATCATTAGGCAAGGCCCCATACAACTGCTTTTTAGTGGTAAACGGTAACCGCGGCCGAGAAGTACACATGGTAGGTTATGAAGGAACCGACAAAGTTGATTTAAATTATTACGGTACTGCGGCTGATAGATCTAACCCTGATATTAATAGGTATTACCAAAATAAAGACAACATGCCTTGGGTATTACACACACCGGTGCCAATGGTGTACCCTTTAGAAAAAGAAAATATTTACGACTGCTACCCATATTTTAAAGAATGGGCTAAGAGCGAAGGGCGTAGTTATACCGATTGGTATAAAGATAATCCGGGCTACAGAAATAAGAGTAAGCTTTTTAGACCATAAGCCTTTAAGTTAATTAATATATAGTTTTCGATCGTTGTTGCTACCAGCCTCGGTTTCGCGCTCGCGAGCCGGGGCTACTTTTTATTAAAAGACTATTTT
>JBMYOR010000693.1:0-2041 GCA_049599535.1 Bacteroidia bacterium
CGTTTATGACTTTTCGTTCAATCCACTTGACTGAATTTAAGACCTTGTTGCCGAGAAGCTCTGCTTCGATAGTATTTTGTAGAAGGTGCTCTGCGCCGTGAGTTACACTTGGAGCGGAACACCGAAATAAACCAAACGCCCAAAGTGGAACTTAGAGCTAACATTCACACTTTTTTACGTTTATGACCTTTCGTTCACTCTAAATTACAGGGCACAGAACTTTCATTAAATATATGAGTGAAAAGCGAAACATAAAGCTTAAGTTAAACTCATTTTTTGCAAATGTTTTAATAACAATAGAATAGCTCATTTGCAGATAATTTAGCGGATTTAGCAACATCATGTTGACTTTTTCCATTATAACGGTTAACTAAAAAATAGTGAAAAACCATATAGCCATAATTGATATGGGAAGTAATACTTTTAATTTGACCATTAAAATTGTAAATGCCGTGGTTTGAAGGAGGAATGTCTGCACTATCTGAGTTTTTAAGAACCAATGTGGGCTATCCTGAATCCGACAGAACAAACGATATAGAAGGTGTAAGTTATGTAACTTTTGAAATCGATGAAAGTGGAGATCTAATGAATGTTAGAATTTATCCTGGCACCGAAAGCAAAGCCACAGAATCTATGCACAAAGAAGGTCTTAGAGTTGTAGCTTTAATGCCACCTTGGACTCCTGGAACACTTGAAGACAACAGGCCGGTGCAGGTTCGCTACTCAATACCCATAAGATTTAAACTCCGCTAAAACCCTAGCGTAAACTTCGGATCTTTAAACAATTCTGCCAATTCAGGGGGAATGTTAAAAAACTCATCCTTAATCCTATTGAGCTCCTCTCGGGTTTCTGGCGATAATAATTCTTGAATCTCTTCAAGGGCTTGTGTACCTAGCATTTGAGGATATAAATGATTTTGCACCATTTTATTGCCCATAAACATACCTTGAATAGTGTATTCGTTTTGCTCAGATTTAGGGGTATTTTTCACCATACAATGCCCAAACCATTGGCTGTAAAGCTGCTCTTTGTCATTATAGAGTTTTGCCAACTCTTTATCTATAATTTTAATTACTTCATCATCAAAAAGATCATTATCTATAAGCGCTTCAAGTTCATCGGTTGATTGCGGTTTTGGTGCTTTATTGCTAAGATTATCTTTTTCATCCGTTAGCACTTGTATTCTTTGCGAAATATCTTGCATGGCATCTTGTCGTTCATGAATCTGCGATTTTTCCATCATATACTTTTCAATAGATTGCATTGATTCTTTTGACATTTTGCTTTGCATATCTTGTGCGCAATTCATGCAAACAGCATACTCGTTTATTACTTCTTTTTGCTTAAAAGCTTTTTCAATCAAATACGGTTGATTAGAATTAAGTAAGTCTTTTTCACAAAACTGACATTTATTAATATGTGTTTCTTCAACCGTATCAAAAAATATGCTTGGTATCTCTTTTTGTTCTCCGTAGTACATTAATTTTTTTATTTGTTATGAATATTGGTCAATGCCATTACAAAAACACCATTGACCAATAATTAATTACCCCTTACCCTACCACAAGGTTTATTATTTTTTTAGGTACAAAAATTTGCTTGCGTAATGTTTTACCATCTGTCCATTTTTGCACGGCAGCCTCGTTTAAGGCCGCAGCAATGGCTTCATCTTGCCTAACATTAGCTGGCAAGGTAATTTTATGACGCATTTTACCATTGATCATTATTGGATACAAATGCTCATCTTCAACCAAGTATTTAGCTTCAAATTTTGGATAAGGCGCTGTTGTAATGCTCGGCGCATTTCCAAGCTGTTCCCAAACTTCTTCAGCAATATGTGGCGCAAATGGTGAAAGCAAAACAGTGAGTGGCTCTAATATTTCTCTTTTATTGCATTTTAAGCTTTGAAGGTCGTTAATGCAAATCATAAAGGAACTCACGCAGGTGTTTAATGCCAAACGCTCAATATCACCTTCAATTTTCTGAATGCAAGTGTGCAACACCTTTAATTCTTGCTTGCTGGCTTTTTCATTGCTTACT
>JBMYOR010000694.1:0-2024 GCA_049599535.1 Bacteroidia bacterium
CAATCGGTTCCAATCATTTTTCTGAGATTGGCTTTTGCTTTTGATAAATTAGCTTTTGAAGCACCTGTAGTAATTTCTAACTTTTCAGCTATTTCGTTGTGTTTAAAACCCTCAACTACATATAGCGAGAATACAATACGGTATTGCGGCGAAAGCCTTGAAACAAGCTTCAACAGTTCTTCAGCGCCAAGCTGATTCAAAGCATCATTTTCAACTGAATCATCGGTTTCAAAAAGTTCAATGCTCTTGGGTACTGCTTGATATCTGCGGTAATAATCGATAGCTACATTAATAGCCAACCTACGCACCCAAGGTTTAAAACTTTGGGCAGTATCATATTTTTTCAGATTTGCAAAAAGCTTGATAAATGCATCATGAGTAATCTCCTGACACTCTTCAGAGCCTGAACTGTAGCGCATAGAAATGCTATAAACATAGGGGTAGTACAACTTATACAGGTCATTTTGTGCCTGTCTTTGGCCTTTTTGGGCTTTTTCTATAAGTTTTAGTTCTCCCACTAAATTATTTATACGTTGCCTTTACGCAACTATTTTAAAAAGGGTTTCCACGGTTTTGGGTAAATCGCAAATTAAGGTAGTAAATGATTAGGTATAAAAATAAATTATACTACTGGAAACCTTTCTTTATGCTCATTCGTATGGGCAGTTTATCAAATCAATTTACCGAAGGTGACTTTGATTATCCTTTAGGAATAAATGATTAATGAGATTTGAATAAAGGTTTCTAATAATTTGAATAAAACCGTACATACCTTATACATTACCACACTTTCATTAATTGTTGTGGCTTCAACCATATACCTGTCGTATGTGGGGTATTCATATTATGAGCTTCCGATTGAAGAAAGGTTTTACCACCCTCAGTACGATTGGTTTAAACCATCAGGAGCGTTTGGTCATGGACTTGGAATCTTTGGAACCCTAATGATTTTGGTAGGGGTTGTAGTGTACATAGCACGCAAAAAGTATGGTTTTTTAGAGCGTTTTATTCGGCTTAAATACCTGCTTGAGTTTCATATCTTCCTTTGTACGCTGGGCCCTATTTTAATCCTATTTCATACTTCGTTTAAGTTTGGCGGAATTGTCAGTATCGCTTTTTGGAGCATGGTAGCTGTGGTATTAAGTGGTGTGGTAGGTAGATTTATTTATGTGCAAATTCCTAGAAGTATTGAAGGTAGAGAGCTAACGCTTAACGAGTTGAAAGACTTGCAATCTCAAATTATTTTAGAACTTCGAGCCGATTGTGCAATTGGTATTGAAAAACTCAACGAACTTATTTATCAAAATGGTAAGCTAAAATCTACTGCTGAGGTTAAAAAGCAATTAAAAAACGAAGGAATTGCAAAGAGCAGCAGTAAGGCCATTTTAAGTGCTGTAGCCAAAGAACATACGCTTGCCAAACGTATTGCGCGATTAAACAAAATGCAAGAGCTGTTTAAGTATTGGCACGTGGCCCACAGGCCTTTTGCTTTAATAATGCTTGTAATAGTTGTTGTTCACGTGGTTGTAACGCTACTTTTTGGCTATAAATGGATTTTTTAAAATGTCAGTAGAAGAAATACTCATATACGGTGTTACTCTTTTGGCTTGTTTGGCAATAGTAGTAGTGTATGTTAGAAAAGGCAATAAACTATCTAACGAGAACGCCAAAAAAGTAGCCATTGCAAAAGAAGAAGGCCGTTTTGAGCCAGTTTCACTGCATCCTTACATTGATTTAGGCACTTGCATTGGTAGTGGTGCTTGCATTACGGCGTGTCCTGAAAAAGATATTTTAGGCATTGTAAATGGAAAAGCCACGGTAATTAACGCATCAAGCTGTATTGGTCATGGTGCCTGCTTTCATTCATGTCCGGTTGAAGCTATTTCGCTAAAAATTGGAACTGAAAAGCGCGGAGTTGATTTGCCACATATAAACCCCACTTATGAGACCAATATTAAAGGCATTTACATTGCCGGCGAATTGGGCGGCATGGGCTTAATTAAAAACAGTGTAGAACAAGGCAA
>JBMYOR010000695.1:0-2022 GCA_049599535.1 Bacteroidia bacterium
GATGATTTTAACCCTGTAATTAGGCATCTTGAAGCGCCCGCACCTGGCACCAAAAGCACCCGAGCATATTTAGAAATGGTGAAGCAAAATATGCCATCAAAAAAATACAATGTAGGCACAACTGCCAATAAAAAATCTGCACCCCCTACTCCTTATATTCTTAATGGGTTTAGAGCCAATCCCTATAAAGGCATACCTAATGATAACAGCCTTGCCATTAGCAACGATGGTATGATTATTAGCTGTATCAACAGTACCTTGCACGTTTACAATGCCAATGGCGATTTGCTGCAAGGCGCCAGTTTAAATGCAATTGGTAAGGAGTTAGGTATTGATGCGCACAAGTTTGACCCTAGGGTTATTTACGATCCGCAGGCTGATAGATTTGTGCTCACCTACCTAAATGGTGCATCGGTTTCTACTAGCCAACTAACTGTTGCCTTTTCAAAAACCAACGACCCAACTGAAGGTTGGAACTTATATGCCTTGCCTGGCAACCCCTTAAATGATTCGAGCTGGAGCGATTACCCAATGATTTCGATTACCGAAAATGAAGTGTTTTATACCATAAACCTATTGCGCACAAGAGTAGGTAACGAAGATTGGAGACAAACATTTAAGCAAACCGTAATTTGGCAAATTGATAAAAACGACGGTTATAATGGGAACGAAATAAACACTAAACTCTGGAGCGATGTTAATTTTGGTAATAAACCTATTAGAAACCTACATCCGGTAAAGGGTGGTTCGGATGTTTACGGACCTAATATGTATTTTTTATCAACTCGAAACTTTGATGTTACTAACGATACAATTTTCTTTTTAGAAATAACAAACGAAATTGATAATTCACCAGAACTCAAAATCGACTATTTGATTTCTGATGTAGCTTATGGTTTGGCTCCTAATGCCAATCAAAACAAAACTATACTTGAACTACAAACTAATGATGCAAGGGTTTTAGATGCTTTTTTAGAACAAGATCAAATTGTATTTGCCGCAAATAGTATTGATACATCAAACAATTTTGCCGCAGTATATTTTGGCCATATTAATAATGTGGGTACAAACCCGAGTTTAAAGGGTACCATATATGGCAGCGATTCGCTTGAATTTGGCTATCCCGGCTTGGCGTTTGTGGGCGACGATTCAAATTTTGAAGCCATAATGTGTATGAATCATTCTTCAATTTCGCATTACCCCGGCTGTGGTGTTGCCTTTTATAATGGCAGCTCGTTTAGTAATTATAAATACGTAAAAGAAGGTGTTGCCAATATTCAACTTATAGGAGATCCTGAGCGCTGGGGCGATTATATAGGTATGCAACCTAAATTTAACGAACTAGGTATTTGCTGGATGGCAGGTACTTTTGGTAAAGAAAGCCAAACCGTAGGTACTGAATACGGCACCTGGGTGGCCGAAATTCAAAAATATGGCTATAACTCAATTAACCCTGTGGCCAATAAGAGTATCCAAAGTATGTACCCCAACCCCGCAAATATTGCGCAATGGATTACATTTAAATTTAATTTAAATCAAGAGCAATCAATTACATATTCTATCTATAATACAAATGGACAATTAGTAAGCACTTTATATAAAAACGCACCAACTAAGGCTGGTATAAATGAGTTTAATTTCGATTCAAGCCCCTTAAACACAGGTAGCTATTTGCTAAAACTAAGTGGCAATAATGGTTTTAGTACAGTGCATCAATTTATTGTAAAGTAGTGATTAGAATTTTTATTTTAGCTTTAGGTTTAGGATTAAGTATAATTTTTCAAGCTTGCGATAATACCAATCAAGCAATTAAACAAAAACCAATATTAAGTAGGTTTACCACTGCTTTTCCTAAAAAGCCAATAAATTTTAGTAGAACTGTAAACGGCAACCTACTAATAAATAATGAAGGTAGTATAGAAGAATACACTTTAGAATTTTATAACACCGATAGAACCACAGTAATAATAAATAGTAAAGGACTTGAAGTTTTTAATGGTCCTATTTATAAATACCGTGGCA
>JBMYOR010000696.1:0-2012 GCA_049599535.1 Bacteroidia bacterium
TTGCTTGATTGTAATGATGTTTCGTTTTCGGGATTAGCATATACGTTTTCAGAAACGCCTATTGCATATTCTTCGTTGCCGCCATCATTTAACGTTACGGGAAAATAGGGATTTCTGCCCACCGGAAAAGTTCTTGGTGTAGATCCAATATTTGCTTTTACTTTAACTGTTCCGTTTACTCTTAAATAGCTGCTACTACTGCCGCCAGTAATACTTACCGAATCATTTAAGGTGAGGTCATTATTTCCTAAAAGTATAAATCCTTCAATTAAGTTAAGGTCACCTTCTAGTGTGAAATCAGAACTAAGTTCAACATTGCTGCTATTGTCAACCTTCAACTTTTTAAGCGGAATTGAGTTTGAGTATAGCGTTTTTTACTTAAGCCAGTCATTTCTACTTGTCCTTGACCATGATAAATGGTTGAAGCGTGAAATTCAGTATTTCCAGTAACATTAACAGTACCCCAATTGGCAACCTTGGGATTTACTGTACTCGATTTGTCAGTTTCAAAGTCTGCATCAATAAACAAGGTTGCATTTTTCTGTACTAATACAGTGGTTCCGTTTACATACAATTGGGCGTATGTTTTTTGTATAACCAAGAGCTGTATTAAAAGTACCGCAACTGCAAGCACCAATACTTTTATAGGCTTATTAAGCATTGAAGACTTCTTTTTACTTTGCATTATATTCATTTAGTCTTCTTTTACAATTCCAATTAAATAAGATTTAATGGTAGCGAGCTCTTCTTCATAAGACTCGAATTTTTTGGTCATTTCGGCATTTTTTAATTCTGCCTGTTCAACCTTTAATTTATAAGCTTCAATTTCAGCTTGCTGCTCTTGAATAGCTTTTACCAATACAGGAACTAGTTCTGCATAATTTACACCACGTGTTTGCATGCTATCATTTGCAACTGTTACCACTTCTGGTACTATTTGCTCAAGCTCTTGGGCAATGAAACCCAACTTAGTGTTGCCAGTGCTATCTTCTTTCCACTCATAACTTACTGATCTTATTTTCATTAGATCATCAAGACCATAGCTCATGTTTTCAATGTTTTTCTTGAATCTAACATCAGATGTTTGTATGGTACCGTTGGTAGCGTGCACTGCCGTCCATCTTTTAGTACTGCTTCCTAGTGAATGGGTGTTGTTGGCTCCTGGACGCAAAACGCCATTAATTTCTAGTATGTTGTTTGCAAATTCACCATAAATAAGTGGACTTGTGGAAGGACCATAATCAATATATAATTTTTTATCTCCGCTTGCATTATAACCCGCTTGATAACCAATATAAACATTTCCATCTCCGTCGGTATTAGAATAACCAGCCTGAAATCCTAAGCCCAAATTACTTTCTCCTTCGGTGTTGCCACCCAATGCGTCCATACCTAATGATGTATTGTATAAACCAGTTGTATTTGCTCTTAAGGCATAACGACCAATGGCAGTATTGTGCGTACCAGTTGTGTTATCAAATAGAGATTTGTTGCCAATGGCGGTATTTTGCGTACCTGTTGTATTCGAATTCATTGAATTTATACCTATGGCTGTATTCCAATCACCTGTAGTGGTATTTGATCCTACATTTTGACCGATGTATGTATTGCCATTACCTGTGGTTATGTCTTCGCCGGCGTTCTCGCCCAGTAATACATTTGAATAGCCTGTGGTTATTGCGGTTCCAGTGTTTTCGCCAATTAGAATATTGTGCAGGGCATTTACTGGCTCCAATCTATCAGCATTAAATATCCACCTTTCTGTACCTGCTATATCAATTCGTATTTTATCTTCATCAGCACTTTCTTCTACTTGAATTTTGGTGTCGTTATCAGCATCTGATATCTCCTTAACGCTTAAAGAAAGTGTGGAAAGATCTACTGTCTTAGTAGCTTCGGCATCGTCTTCTAAGCTCAAACTCAGTGTGCTTCCACTTAGGCTAAAAACATCAATAGTTTGATTATCCGTATCAATACCCGACAAATCAACCGTTCTATTAGTTTGTCCATCA
>JBMYOR010000697.1:0-2007 GCA_049599535.1 Bacteroidia bacterium
AGTAATTGGCAATACAATCAATCATTGATTGTAATGCTACAATTTACCTTTAAAATTATTTCTTTTAAGTAAAAAAAGCCGTTTTGAGCTTTATCAAAACGGCTTTTCTTTTTACAAACCAAACTTATGAATATGAGAAAAACTTTTACAATACTGCAACATTGGTAAAACGTTTCAATTTTAGCTCAAGCTCTACTGGGTTAAATGGCTTTGACATTACATCTTGCGCACCCAATTCATAGCATTTTATTCTGCTATCACTTTTGCTATTAGGAGAAATCATCATTACCGGAATTTTTGAGTAATTAGTATTACCCATTAAAACATTCAAAAACATATAGCCATCCATATTAGGCATATCAATATCAGCAACAATTGCACTTGGCGCAGGGTTTTGAGAGAGCCATTGTAGTGCATCACTACCATCTTCAGCTAAAATGACATCATAATTTTTAGCTAAAAAAGTTCCTAAAAATGATCTCATCATTTCATTATCGTCAACTACTAAAACTGTATCTCTCATAATTATCGCTTTTAAATATTTGTTTTTGTTTGATGGTTCAATATTAAAAGGCCTATTTAGTTGGTCAAATACTTTCACCGAAACTTTGCCTTTTTAATTTCATTTTAAGCTACTTCAACCTGTAAAAACATCAATTCAACTTTAGTATAAGCCAACTCACCATTTTACAAACACCTATAAACTGCCCAAAAAACCCATATTTAAGTGCGCACAATATAAATTCCTTTAAACAAAAAGGGCTCTACCTAATTAGAACCCTTTTTTATTGCAAGAAATTCGGAATTAAATTATGGTCGCTGAAAAAGATTGGTATTAACCCTATGCCCTGGCAAATCGTAGTACCAGTCTTGATTACTTCTACCTTCACTTTGTGCCCAATCATCAAAAAACGGATAGCAAACGTGAATATTAATACTCTCGCTTGGGTAGGTAAAAGTAGTTGGCGTGTGTAGCGCCCATGGCATATTGTTTTTATTTTGATAATATCTATCAATTGTTGGGTCACTCACGTCTGATTCAGTTCCAAACAAGGTAAAATCGGCAAGATCGGTGGGCTCAAAATCTACCAAATGAATTTCGCGCCCCCTTGTTCCGTTTGAAAATATAAACGGGTTATATGGTGCTTTGCCTAAATCGCTTAGCACTACGCCGTTTTGAAACTCAATATTTATGGTAAAAGTTTTAGGATCTACAGGTGTGGTACCAGCCTGGGTATTTACGTAAGTAGCATCAGCTGATCTGCGCAGGTGTTTATGTGCATTGTCAAATATTATAATTGTGGCTTTACTTTGACCCGTTTCGCATCCATTAGAGCTATTTGTTATTATTTGCTCAGTGTATTCGCAACCGCTTACACTTTTAATCATATTGGGTGCAATATCAAACTGTATTCCAAATCCATTATGATAAGATGCTCCAATGGCCTGTAAATTAAGGGTAAGCTCTATTTCTGACAACTGGTTAAAGGCATTGGTAAAATACTCATATGAGTAGTCAATAACTAAATCATTAAAATCATAATCACCCATATTTGGCCAATTATCTTCAAAACAAAGGCTGCCATTGGTAGCGCTAGATGGCGCGTAACTCGAATTTGTTTTAGTAGGGTCAAACGGAAAATCATCATCATAATCGTAAACACCATCGCCATCTGAATCAATTGCTTTTTTTGCACTCACCAAATCACCGCGTTCAATACCTTCAACCGGATTACTAGTTACGTAAAAAATGGCATCATTAAAATCATCGTCACTTCCGTTTTCTCTGTTCAAATCTTCAAAACCTAATACTACCACGTCGCGGGTTTCGTCATAAAGCATAACATTATGTTGCCTTTTTGAAGGATCAGATTCAGGATTTAAGTTTTTGTTTGAATACACTACATGATAGCCATTACCTACCGAATTACTGCTAGAATTGTAACCGTTTGAAACTAAAAACCAGCCTACAGTAGTACCAGGCTCAAACCTACCAATGTGCACCTT
>JBMYOR010000698.1:0-2007 GCA_049599535.1 Bacteroidia bacterium
CAAATCGATTCACCTTAAAGAGTTTACGTTTACAGGTGCTATTTCTTTTACAAGAAAAAAATTACGAACTAAAAGTTTGCAAAAACAAGGTGTTGATTTTGGGTTTTCAGTTGCTTGGAGATCGCACTATTTGGCAGTTTCTAAATTGAACGCGATTACTACATCTATTGAAGGCATGTACCCATTTTTTGACAATCATAAAGGTCTCTATTTTCAATATATATTTACAAAAAAATGGAATGACCTAACAATTCAACCTAGTATTGTTTTTAATTCGGAACTGCGAAGGTTTTCAACCCTAAGCGGCCTTAACTTGAAGTACAAAAGCCTATTGATTGGTATTTGTAAGCTAGATAATTATAAAAGCATGCATAAAATTGGCTGGGATTTTGGCCAATTTAAAGTCTTAATTGGTAGAGAGGGCATATTGTTTTCAAGCTTGGCTGTCCTGAATCCTCAGTATTTTCAGTTTCAAGTTATATACAGTGGCAAAAGCTCAACTAAAGCCATTTCATTTTAGATAAACTCACTAGGCTACTTTTGCCAAAGTGCAAAAAAACATTGAAGTATTAATTGCTAAAACCGAAGCGTTTTTCAAACCGAAAAACGCCAAATGGAATCTGTTGTTTTTTGCAGTTTTTTTCGGGCTAATCACTTTTGTGAATCACTATCAGTTTCGCACTTCAAGCGATCCTTTGGGCATTTATACCAATGCCATTTACGATTATGCACACTTTAGAGCCAACGATTGTAAGCTGCTCACTCCCTTAAATGCTGAGCTTGAAACGCCTTTTTTTGATAATAAGCTAAGCGACCACTTCACCCCTATTCAGTTTATAATTGCGCCGTTTTATTACATTTTTGGCACTTACACGCTTTTGATCTTTCAGTTGATTATCATGACAATGTCTTGGGCGCCTCTGCCCTGCCGTGGTTATTTTACTTTTTGCGCAAGCAGCATTTGAAAGCCTTCACCATCATTTTCATACTTGCACTTTTATGTAAGGAGAACATCTCTGCTTTTATGTTCTTCTTTTTTGGAGCGCTAGCCCTTAAACCATTTGATAAAATCTCGCAGTTTTTTTAAGATGCAACTCTAATTAAATTAAGTACGTATTCCAGTGATGGGTTTATTCTTAAGGTTATTTGTATTTATCTCTCTGTTGCTTTCACTTGAAACAATAGCAACAGCTCAGAATATTATTGATTATCAATTAGGTCTTAGAACAAACCAAATAGCGCCATCTGACAGCTCAGTTTTTATCCTGCAAAACATAACCAAAGTTGAGCAATTGGGTTATCTGCAACGACACTTAATTGCAGGAACACAGTTTATTTATCGGCAAGACGGTTTTCAATTTGCACTAACTACCACCAACAACAACAAGTATGAATTTTTAAATCAGTCTCAAATAAATATAAACAAGGATTTATTAATTGGTAGAAGTAAGCTTAGTTTTGGATTAGGCATTTCTCATAAACAAACACCTGCTACATTTTTTGATTTGTATAACGCCAACCTTTCGGCTTCAATTCAAAAAGGCATTCACGGCATCGGTTTTTCTTTTAATAATATAATACAAACAGATGCCCACAAAAAAGTGTCATCCCAATGGAACAGTTTTACCGAAAGAGCATTTGTTTTAAACTACTCTGTATTTAAACAGATCAAAAATTGGTCTTTTGATGCTAATCTCGCTCTTTTTCTTAATCAGAATATATATGAAGTCTTCTTAAACTTAAAAACATCGTATAAGGACTTTTATCTTGAATTTTACGACGCTAATCAATGGAGTAATACTGGATTTATCTTTGGGTATCAGAAGAGTAAATATCAGATTGGTTTAGGTTTTGAACCCGAATTTATACAACTGGCCATTTATATTCCAGAGTACTATATTATCCAATTTTCGTACTCTTTTTTACAATGAAGAAAAGTCATATTATTAAGTTGTAATTTAGCAAAGGGTCCACAACTAATTGTTGTTTGTTACTTACGATCTAATA
>JBMYOR010000699.1:0-2007 GCA_049599535.1 Bacteroidia bacterium
TCCACCTACTATTACCCAATCAATTCCTTCAAGGTTTAAGTTGGGCAATGGTCCAATAAGTGGTTCGCATGACAAGAACTTGGTTCTTGCTCCTGTACTTCTAAGCATATTTATTCTATTTGTAAAACGGTCATCTTCTACCGAAACGCCCATCCAAATATTGTGACTCCAATGCAGCCAACCTTCACTATCGTAGTAATTTAAAACATCTGCTCTTTTGGTAAGCACTTGAAACACATGCTGCGGATTTTCGCGCATTACCTTAAAAACCTTTTGAATAAACTCTATTGGCACATCTTTATGAAACAAGTCGCTCATTGAGTTTACGAAAACCACTTTTGGTTTGCGCCAACGATAAGGCGCTTCAAGCTCATTTTCATGTAGGCGCAACTTAAAATTGTCTTTATACTTCTCAACGCCCATTGCTTTTAGGCGGCGGCTCATTACTTCGGCATAGCAAAACTTGCAGCCTGCTGTAACTTTATCGCAACCTGTAGTGGGGTTCCAAGTTAGTTCCGTCCATTCTATGCTTGATTGTGCCATTTTACTGTTTCAATTTTACGGTTATTTTATTTGGATTCTTCTTGATATTATCCATCGAAAGATAAAAAGCCCCTTTTCTACGCTTTTCATAATTGAAGGTTATCACTTCTATTGTTCCATTTTGCTCAAATTCACGTAAAATTTCATTTGTATGAATCGGAAGAAACCTATTGTCAATTGTAAAGTTAAATATGGACTCATTCGACCTTCCTGTTTTGCTTAGAAATTCTTTTAATAGTCTCTTTAGTTTTAATGTATTTGCCGATGGTGCTTTAGCGAACAATCCACCTTCACTATCATTGGTCCATCCTCTACCATCTTCTTTATCAACCTTCCATTTCGCTTCTAGCATTTTCAAATAACCAAGTTTATTTGATGTGAAAAAGAACAAACAAAAAAACTGATTTCGCTCTCTTTCTATAGCGAATGAATCAACGAAGTATTCATAACCTAATTTAGCCTGAAACCCGTTTAATACGATTTCAATAAACGCAAGGCCTTTTACACCCTTTACTTGCTCAGAGATATCTAAGTCATCAAGAAATCTAATTAGTGCTTCGGGCGTGGCATTTTCTCTAAACCGGTACATAAAATGAGTTGGCATAAATAGTAAGACTTCCATTTTCCCAGTTTGTAATACCCGTTTAATATCTCGTAATGCTATTTCGCTGTAGCCATAAGGGTCAATAAATGCAAACCCCCGTTCATTATTAAAAGCATTTACCAGAGCAAGTAAATTGTCAAGACTCACTTTATAGTCAAGGCTTGAATATTGAATGTCACCCTTATTGCCCAAAGCCAAGTTTTCATTCGTAACATTTTGCTTTAAAGCGTCAATTTTTACGGCATCATGATCATTGAACCTACAATGGAAATACTTTTCTTGCCCCCTTCGAGCAACCACAGAATCATAGGCTCTTTTTATTTCTTCTAAGAAAATCACTGGGCTGCCTTTTCCATTGTTTTCATAGATACCTGGGCCACTAAATAAATCGAATAAATAAACGTCTCTGATCCAAGATGTATTTGATAATATCCCAAGATAGGCGGCCATGTACTCTCGTAGAAGCCTAGTCTTTGCTTCTGAGTGACCAAACATGTGGGACTTTGAATCATTTTGCTCATTGTTTTTCATAACGAAACTCTTTAACAGGTGCGCAGTTTTACCGCACATGCCTTGATTAAAACTTACTCTTCATCACTTATTGAAATATCATCTGCATTACATTCATTTAAAGCGTTTTTAAATGACTCTTCAAATTGCCTTAGCTCTCCAATTTCTTCTTGATAGCCTTCTTCATACTTAAAAAGAAAAAGCTGATCACTTTCTTCTTCATTACGTCGCCACATTGACAATTCATATTTAAAACCTGAAATTGTTAGATAGTATGTTGAATCTTCAAATTCAAAACTGATAAAGCAATCTGATACAAGGTTTCTGTCATTCAAGAGTGATTGAATGGT